>CAOXUF010000283.1:2232-3461 GCA_948560485.1 uncultured Eubacterium sp. | reverse complement strand
TTTCCTTCTTCAATAATTCTTCCCCCTTCTACGACAAAGATTCTGTCTGCTTTCTTAATAGTAGAAAGTCTGTGTGCAATTACAAAAGATGTCCGGCCTTTTAATACCTGTTCAATTCCGTTTTGTACCATTAGTTCTGTTTTTGTATCAATACTAGAAGTTGCTTCATCCAATATTAGTATTTTAGGTTTTGATACCATTGTACGTGCTAATGCCAGTAATTGTTTTTGTCCAATAGATAATCCGCCACCTCTTTCTGAGAGTTTTGTATCATATCCCTTTTCCATTTTCATAATAAACTCATGTGCATTAACAGCCTTTGCCGCTTCTATAATTTCCTCATCCGTCGCATCTAATTTTCCGTAACGTATATTATCCTTAATTGTTCCTGAAAAAATAAAATTTTCCTGAGTCATCGTCCCAACCTGACTTCTCAGGCTCTCAATCGTTACGTCTTTAACATTGTATCCGTCAAGAAGCACTCTTCCTTTACCTGCATCATAAAATCTGCTGATCAGATTTATAATCGTAGACTTACCTGCTCCTGTTGAACCTACCAATGCAATCATCTCTCCCGGTTCTACCTGAAAACTAACATCCTTCAATACTGCCTCTTCATCATATCCAAATGTTACATTGTCAAATTCTACCTTTCCTTTTAATTCGGGAAGTTCTGATGCCCTCTCTTCGTCCGTAATCTCCGGCTCTGTATCTAAAATTTCAAAAATTCTTTCAGCCCCCGCAATATTAGTAATAATCTGATTATAAAAATTACTTAAGTTATTAATTGGCTGCCAAAACATATTGATATATGTTCCAAATGCTAAAAAAGTACCCACAGAAATATGTTCTTCTTTCAATATAACAATTCCCACAAAATACAGAGACAGGCATCCCAGTCCCCATGAGAAATCAATTGCCGAACCAAAACAATCACTCATTCTCACTGCCTTGCGAAAAGACTGCTTATGCTCTTTAATCAATTCATCAAATGTCTCTTCCGTTTCCTTTTCTGCCGTAAAACTATGTATCACTCTCATTCCCGACATATCTTCGTGGAGAAACGCATTTAAATTAGAAGATTTCTTACGAAACGACTGCCATCTTGGATGCGCTTTAATTTCTATATAAGATGTTGCGAAAATCATTAGCGGTGTACTGATTAATGCAGCTAGTGCCAGCTTTGGATTTTTTGCAAACATAATTGTCACCACAGCTGCCACAGTAAT
>CAOXUF010000283.1:0-2222 GCA_948560485.1 uncultured Eubacterium sp. | reverse complement strand
GGTATTAATGTCGTCACACAGTTTGACAACACGTCTTTTAAAGAATTAATATCTCCGATGATTCTTGATAAAATTTTTCCCGTCGGTCTGCTGTCAAAAAACTGAAATCCCAACTTTTGAATATGTGTATACAGTTCCTGACGAATCGTAAGCAATATCTTGTTACACATCTTTGCCATAATATACATTCGGCTTTTTATGGCAAATGTAACCAGCAGATTTAATCCTAAAGCAATCAGCAACAATTTATATAATCCCACATAATCTTTTTTTCCAATATAATCATCAATTGCAGACTCTATAATCAGAGGATTGATCAATGTAACACCCACACAATATCCCATTAATACCAACACAAGAAGTATTGTCCATTTGTACTGAAACAAATATGAAAACAATCTTTTTAATGTATGAAGTTTACTTTTCTCTACGCTCTGTTCATCTTCCTTAAAAGAATTATAAGCCATTATATCCTCCCCCTTTCTTCTGTAATCGCATCTCCATACTGTGCCAGATAAGTCTGATAATACAAACCTTTCTCTGACATCAGTTTATCATGCGTTCCCCTTTCAGCAATTCTTCCATCTTTTAAAAAGATGATTTCATCTGCCTTTCTTACAGCACTGATTCTATGAGCAATAATAATTTTTGTTACATTCTCTAATTCATCCAATGCACTTTGAATCTGCTGCTCTGTCTCCATGTCCAATGCTGAGGTTGAATCATCTAACACCAATATCGGATTTTGTTTTGCAAAAGCTCTGGCAATACTGATACGCTGTTTCTGTCCGCCGGAAAGACCCACGCCTCGCTCACCAATAACCGTATCATACTGATTTTCCATACCTTCGGCAAATTCACTGACCTGAGCTTTATCAGATGCCTGCATAATTTCTTCTTTCCCAACAGAATCTTTTTTACCCAGTTTAATATTTTCTGAAATGGTATCCGAAAACAGAAATACATCCTGCATAACAGGTGCAACACTTTCTCTTACCTGTTTTAATGACATTTGTCTGATATCCACATCATCCATCTTAATTTCTCCACCCGAGACATCATAGTATCTGGACAGCAGATTAATAATCGTAGATTTTCCTGAACCGGTCTCTCCCATAATTCCAAGCGTTCCTCCCGGTCTTACTGTAAAACTGATATCCTCCAAAATTGTCTTTTTATCACCTTTGCCATAGCAGACCTTATCAAATTCAATTTTTCCTTTTACTGCATTTAAAACGATAGGATTCTCCGCTTCCTTTATAGATGGTGTTTCTTTATAAATCTTTTTGATTTTTTTGTTGGAAGCAACTGCAGATGAAAAGCTATTTGTAAGCCATCCCAGCATCTCCATTGGCCAGACAATATTATTGGAATATTCCACCATGGCACTTAATGTACCCAGAGTAATACTTCCTTCAATTGCATGTCTCCCTCCGACAAGCAATGTCAACAGTGGAAGTACTTTTGTAACCACCGAAAAATATGGATAATATTTTACAAAAACCTTTGACTGTTTCATGTTCAGTTCATAATAACGCTTATTATGTGATAAAAACTTCTTAATTTCATATTTCTCTCTGGCAAAAGCCTTAACAGTTCTCACTCCTGCAAGATTTTCTTCCGCAACCGTATTTAACTCTGCATTTTCTTCACTGATTTCCTCATAAACAGCCCCAAGCTTTCTTTCCATAATTAATGCAATGCATCCGCAAAAAATCATAGCAACTGTAGGAATAACAGCAAGCCTGACATCCATCGTATACATACAAAATAATACAATTGAAGTATGGATAGCCACTTCAATCAGAAGCATACTAACATAACTAAGGCCATCCCATATTTTATCAATATCATCTTTGATTCGAGACATCAGTTCGCCGGTATCTGTCCTGTCAAAAAAGTCCTCACTTAAATTTTGTGTATGTACAAATAAATCTTTTCTCATGGAACTGGCAATATCAGAACCTAAACAGTCAAAAGTATACTCTTTTATATACTGAAAAATACATCTGCCTATTCCAACTGCCAATATTCCCAGCAGCAAAAACTTTAATTTAGACATCTGCCCACCAACGATAACGTCATCAATAATATGTTTTGTGAACTGTGGTGCCATCAAATCTAAAGTAACCGAAATAATCATTGATATAATTGCAATGATATATTTCCATTTATATTTAAAAATATATGTCGATATTTTTTTCATTTTTTCTCCCTCTTTC
>CAOXUF010000282.1 GCA_948560485.1 uncultured Eubacterium sp. | reverse complement strand
TTTGTCTACGGCAATTAATATTTATCTCAAAAAACTTGGGCGTGAAAAGCGAATAGCTTTTGAAGTGGCTGTAGATCCTTTTTATTCGCAGGAAAATATGACCAGGCTAAAAGAGTCGGTAGCACAGATGGAAGCTACAGGCGGCACAGTACATGAGGTAGATTTTGATGATTAAGTCATGGTCAGATGCGGCATGGGAAAATTTTGAATACTGGATGAAGCAAGATAAGAAAACGTTAAGGCGTATTCTTCAGTTATTGAAGGATATTGATCGGAACGGATATGATGGAATAGGTAAGCCGGAAAGGTTAAGTGGTGATTTAGCAGCTTATTGGAGCAGAAGGATAGATGATGCGAATCGTATTGTTTATCGTATAGAGGATAATACGATAAAGATTGTCCAATGTGGTTCTCATTATAGAGATAAGTGAAGGCGGCAACATTTTGGCAATAGAAAATCAGTAAGCTAGAATAAATGATGTATTGAAGTAAAAAGCGGCGTGTATTGAATTAAAAACTTAAATAAATATAGTTAAGAACAACGAAGAACACGCCGACTTTGAATAGTATAAAAGTGTATTATTTATTTTATATGGCAGGTAGTCCATAGGATTACCTTTTGCATATGTATTCTTGTGATTGTTACAGAAAATGTTGCCAAATTCAATAATACTTAGGAGAAAGAAGTTATGGAGGAAAAACCGGCAAAAAGTGATACGGATAAGGCTGAACAGAAAGTACAGAAAAAGATAAAAATGGAATAATAGGTGGTCTTGTATTTGCTATCTTTTTAGTATTTCTTGCATATCAAATATATAAGTAAGATATTTGATTTTCCAATTGGACAGATGCTGGTATATATATTAGGATTTTTGGCATTTATTTGCTTTATGGTGTCTGTAAGTAGTTTTTTGATTTGAAAGAGTCAAAGAAAATGGAAAAAATAGAAGAAGTTCGCAGAGAGGAGAAAGAGTTTTCAGAAATAGATCTTGAGAAAAGAGCTTTGAGAGTCGAAAAAATGTTTAGGATGAATCAAAAGGAGTTAATGAGATATTATGATATGAATTTGACTCAAACGAAATTTCTCTCGGGACTTGGCATTATGATGATTATGTTTGGTATATTGATAGTAGGGGTAACTTTGTATATGTATACGGCTTTTGAAGCGGATAAGATTCTGTTAATAGTAGGGAGTTTAAGTGGGATTGTTGTAGATTTTATTGGAGCGATTTTTATTAAGATGTATACTAAAAATATAGAGGCAGCTGTTAAGTTTCATGCAAAATTTGCAGAAAGTAACAATCTTTTGCTTGCAAATTCAATTGCCAATAAAATAGAGGATAGCAAGATTAGGGAGAATACTTTATCAGAAATATCCAAAAATATTATTTTATCAAAAAAGATATTGGATTAATGGCAACATTTTGGCAACAGAAAATCAGCAAGCCATTATAAATTATGTAATTGATGTAAAAATAGACGTGTATTTGCATAAAACCTAAACAAAAACGGTTAATAACAACAAAGAACACGCCGAGTTCGAGTGATTATTTATCTATAGAAAAGAGGGTTTATGATGTACAGTAAGATTTTATCGGAATTAGGTCAAAATTATTATAAAGAGAATTTTCCAAACGATGGTCAGCGCTTTGTAGCTTGGTATCTTCGTAACATCCACAATCTCGATACATTTGAGACAAAAGACTGCATTACGGATGGGGCGGGAGATAAACAAATCGACGCTGTTTACATTGACAACCAAGCATGCACAATTTACATAATTCAAGGAAAATTTTACGGTGGGGACACCGTAGGTGCGGAGCCTCTGCGGGAAGTTCTTTCTTCATGGATTCAAATTCAGAATTTGGCGCACCTACAAGATGGGGCAAATCACAATCTGCAAGTTAAAATTAGTGAAATTGCAACAGCTCTCGAAGATGACTATGAAGTCTGTTTTGAACTAATTATGACATCGACTTTAACAGACTCTGCGAAGCATGACCTCGAAGTATTCCAAAAGAATTTATCGGATAACGAGGCTATATCAGCAAACCTTATTCTGGTAGACAATGAAACGCTGAAATTCAAATACGATGAAGCATTAAATAGAAGCCGTCCTTATATCAACCATGAGTTTAATCTTGAAGTTGGAAAGTATATGGAGCTAACAATTGACGAGACAAAAGCAGTTATTGTTGCACTTCCATTAAGAGATTGTATTAAGATTCCTGGAATTAAAGATGGTAGCTTGTTCAGAAAAAATGTGCGTCAATCGTTGGGAACAAGCAATAAAGTCAACAAGGGAATTGCGCGAACAATTAGGAATAATGCGGGTGATTTCTTCTTCCTACATAATGGAATTACAGCAATCTGCTCTCAAATGTCAATTCATGAAGGAATTCTCTCGGTTAAAGAATTGAATGTTGTAAATGGATGTCAGTCATTAAGTACTATATTTAGTTATAGTGAATTAGCCAAAAAGGCTGATAATGCATACATTATGTTCCGATTTTATGAAATTAGCGATGCTGAGAGAGCTGACAATATCAGTACCTCTACGAATAGTCAAAGTGCAGTTAAAGCTCGTGACTTGCGGAGCAATGATAAAGCAGTTTTGGCATTGAAGAAGGCGTACGAGCAGTTTTACCCTGATGGTTACTTTGTGACTAAACGTGGTGAAAAAGTTGATAATGTTAGGTACAATACAACTCATTTAGTAAATTTAGCCGACCTTGGAAAGCAACTGATAGCATGGCATTCTCAAAGACCGAACCTTTCTTATGGGGAAACAAAAATTTTTGATAAATACTTTGATCAGTTGTTTCGTCGCGAATATTCACCTGAAAATGTACAGGCATTGAATGTGCTATTCCGTACATTGTATGCAAAGTGGGATAAAGATAATCCGATGGGGCTAAATGAAGCGTTGCTGGCTATGAAGGCTTATGCACCTTACCATCAATTGTATGGAATTTCAGTAATCTTTTGCGAAATTAATAAGATGAATGATTCTGTCCCAAATCCATCTATGGTATTGCAAAAATTGAATGATGCGGAATTGTTAGATACAGTTGTTGAAACAGCTGGTAGTTGCTTAAATATGGCATTGGAAACGGCGTCTTCAGAGGCAACTGATAATGGCAAGATGTTTGTACCGCAAAACTGGATAAAATCAAAGACATCTTTGAAGGATTTGCGGACAGCTATTAAACAGTATCTGGCATCCTTAAAAATGATGCCAGGAGGAAAACAGGTTTTGGATCAGTTAAATACTAATTTGGAGATGCGTAAAGAAGATTTTGATTCCAGATGGACGGCTGATTAAAGCTGTGGCAACAAAAATCGGAGAGCGCATGTTTTTCCGATAATACGAATAATGTAGATATGCTTTCCTAAATTTTATAAACTGGACCTATGTCAATACTTTAGACAAAAAAAGCTGAAAGATTATGCTGCTTTTTTAGTTCCTCATCCTCCTTTTGCTGAGGTGTCATATAACCAATAGCACTGTGTATCCG
>CAOXUF010000281.1 GCA_948560485.1 uncultured Eubacterium sp. | reverse complement strand
GGATAATTTGGTATTATCCATATAAAAAGGGAGCGGATAGGTTTGGACGAAAAAGATAGAATTTGGTATGAGAGGAATCAATCAGCAGATTCTTCCGAATATCCTAAGTTACTTTGCGAATGGTATGAGGAAAAGACAGGAACAAAATTAAATTTAAAAAAGCCTGAAACATTTAATGAAAAAATTCAATGGTGTAAAATATACGATAGAGATCCATTAAAAACATTACTTAGTGATAAGTATAAAGTACGGAATTGGGTCCAAGAACGAATAGGCTGTAAGTATCTTAATCAATTACTGGGAGTCTGGGATAATGTTGGAAGCATTGACTGGGACAAACTGCCTAATCGCTTTGTCCTAAAAGCAACACATGGAAGTGGATGGAATGTAATAGTTAATAATAAGAAAGAATTAAACATTGAATTGTGTAAAAAAGAAATGTGCATGTGGCTTAAGAAAAATTGGGCATATATGGCTGGTTTAGAGTTACAATATAAAGATATAATTCCAAGAATCATTGCAGAAGAGTATATTGAAAATACTCCCGGAGATTTGTATGACTATAAAATATTTTGCTTTCATGGAAAAGCGAAGTATATTTGGTTTGTAAAAGGAAGAAACAGCCTTGTAGAAAGTGTTATATACGATTTAGATTGGAATCGGCAAAGTATTACATATAAATTTCCTATATGCAAAGAAGAGATACCGCGTCCAAAGTGCTTGAAGGAAATGGTTGAATTGGCTGAATGTCTTTCAACTGGTTTTACTCATGTACGAGTGGATTTTTATGTTCTTAATGACAACTCTATTCGTTTTGGAGAAATGACATTTAGTAGTACTTCTGGTATTTGTGAATGGACACCGAATAAATATAATAAGCTTTTAGGAGACTGTATTTAAAATTTTATTCGGTTTTCAGGTTTAATACTTTGCAGCTTGTTGCGTAAACAATGGCAAAGTCGGACAAATAACCCGATCTTGCAAGAATTGTAGGAATTAAATGTTTAGTACCCCGTCCTGAAAACAGATGCATATACTAAAAGAAATTATGTTTGTTTTGAATTCAGTAAGGATATACTATAAGAAGTGAGGCAGATAAACAATAGAAGAACCAAAGACAGACCAGATAAGGGATAGGCATTTTGCCTGTTTTATCTGATCTGTTTTTGGTTCTTTTTTTTAAATTCACCAATAGCAAGTAATATATATTGAAAACTTGTGGAGTATAAAAATTTACGAGTTTTAGATTATGAAAGAAATTTACAGAAACTAAGGAAACAGGACCTGTTTATATAGTAGTGGATAATTGTTCAAATTCTATGAAGGATTATTCTACACATATGATTCTGGCTATAAATAAACCCGGGATTATACCGGGTTTAAGGAAAGATTATAATGATCAAAAACATCTGTATGTAGTGAAGGGGTCGTTTGAAGCAACATTTCCTTCGAGATAGTCAGTGTATTTTCATTGATTAGAATCAAAGAGAGATTCAGATCTAAATTATAGGGGCGGTGCTCTATGTAATACTGGAACAACAAAGGAATCGAAGTGACAAAACTTATTTTATCCATGGATTCCATTTTGCTAGAAATTAAATATAGAAGGTTTGTTGAAAGTTCCTGGTCAGCTCCTGCAAAAGTTGTTTCGGACAAAAAATGGAAATACCAGTGCCGGATCGGGCCATCTGAAAATTGGAGTGCCAGCTGGTAAAAGTCAGTATTCTTGCAAGGCAGATAGGAAAATGCATATGGAAGGTCTCTACAAGCAAGCTGTAGTGCATCCATCATGCGTTTGGTAACTGCAGGAACAGCTATAGTATCCGGATCATAACCACAAACAGTAAGTAGTTCTGCCAAGGATACAGTATTTTGCGAATTTGCGGCAATCTTAGTTAAAGTATCTATTGTAGGTGGGGTGTCCCGCTTTTGTGTGATTAATCGGGATAGATGTTCTTTACTTAACTGAATATCTTCAGCAAAACTTTTTTGGGTACGATTTCCGAGTGCCCTTTTAATAAGTAGGGAAAGGGATTCTTTATCAAAGTGACTGTCCATAACAAAACCTCCATTTTCACTATAGCATGTGAAAAAAAAACAATCAATCAAAGATTTGAAGAAAAAGCAAAAGAAATTATTTATTATAGTCCATAAATCAAATAAGTGTTAATTTAAAATAATACATATCAATAATTATTGACATATTGAAAAATAAGTGTGTATAATAAGTGTGTATAATGTAGATACAGAGATGAAAAGGGGGGTACGTTTTGAAGGATTACGAAGTTGGAAATGTGAGATATGATGGGAAAATCTATTACCTGATCCGCCGGAGGGAAGATGAGAGTATCTGCGTATATCCAACAAAATATTTGAAACATAAGACAAATTCGAACCGTTCCCCTAATACGGTAAAGCGGATTGCGTTTTCTTTATCCTATTTCATGGGGTATCTGAAGGAACAAGGGAGACAGTTTGAAGATGTTTATCAGATGACTTACAGTGCGCAGATGGAATTTTTTCAGAACTTTCTCTATTGGATTAAAGGTGGAAAGCATATTTCCGGTGAATTAAGGAAAATTCCGGATAATGGGACCTGCAATGCATATTTACATGATGTGTTTGGCTTCTATCAATTCCTTGAAATGGAGTATGAGCAATTTGGCTCATTGCTGGTGCTTTCAGACAAGACCGTCTCCTACACGAATGCCATAGGTATTAAAAGGACAAAGGTATGCCGTTCATTTGATGGATATTTGAATGCGGTTTCGTCGAAAGGGAGATCAATTGAAAGAAAAAACATTATCATCCTTTTAGATGCATGTACAAATTGCAGGGATCAGCTATTGCTTCTGTTGTTAGCGGAAACGGGGTTTCGAATCGGAGAGCTTTTAGGCGTTCGTTATGTTGAGGATATTGACTATCAGGGCTGCCGGATACGTGTTGAGCCCAGAACGGATAATGAAAATGAAGTACGGGCGAAATATGAGGAAGACCGGTGGGCAAAGATCAGTAAAGATACTTTTGATATTCTGCTTTTTTACTATGCAAAATACAGGGATTTGCTAAAAGAGTCAGAATATTTATTTATCATATTATCTGGAGAGAATGCTGGGCGGGCGTTGACAGAAGACGCGGTCAATGCCATGCTCCGCCGCTTGCAGGAAAAGACGCAGGTTAAAGTTACATCCCATATGCTCAGACATTATTTTGCAAACGAGCGCCGGAAGAATGGATGGAGCCTGGAATTGATCAGTCAGGCATTAGGGCATAGGAATTTACAGACGACCATTAATTATCTGAACATTAGCAATGAAGAACTGGTTGAGGCAAGCGAGGAGCTTTTCCGTAAAAATGCAGCATTATATATGGCGGATAAATTGTTGTAGGAGTGAGTGAAATATGGCAATGGCAGCAGTTGGTTGTTTTCAGGAAGAAAAAAAGAATATCGAATATTTAGAAAGACAGATTGCAGAGTGCCCGGCAAGGGAAGAACGATTTATAAAACGCGGAGTAGAGTATTTGTGC
>CAOXUF010000280.1:2996-3584 GCA_948560485.1 uncultured Eubacterium sp. | reverse complement strand
TAACTGCCCCTTATAGGGGCGAGCAAACCACCCGTTTGACGGGTGGTCATGATTTACTGAATGATTTCATCATCGGGTATAATGATTGCAGCAACAATATAGGCTAGAATTCCAGTACCACAGGAACAGAGGGTTAAAAACGCCCAAAGTAATCTGACAAGTGTAGAATCAATATTAAAATATACGCCGATACCACCGCAAACACCGGATAACATTTTATCCCTAGATGATTTATATAGTTTTTTGTTCATAAATACTCCTTAGTATTTCATAGCTTCTTCTTCACCACTCATAACCCTGATAGCGCCCTGGGCAAGAGCAAGTAATTCATCTTCTCCAGGATATACAGTGACAGGAGCAATCCATTCTACAGCTTCTTTCATTGTGTCCTGAGTAATTGCATTGTAAGCAATACCACCTGTTAAAATAATCTGGTCAACTTTGCCACCAAGTACAACTGCCATAGCGCCGATTTCTTTTACTAACTGATAGTGGAAAGCATCCATTACTAATTTGGCATTTGCATCAGTTTCAGCCATCTTTACAAGATCTCTCATATCGTTGGTTCCAACATAGGCATTGAATCCG
>CAOXUF010000280.1:2035-2986 GCA_948560485.1 uncultured Eubacterium sp. | reverse complement strand
TATAACTTTTCCATTTTTATGTGCACTAACAGAAACACCGCCACCCATATGAACAACAATCAGGTTAAGGTCTTCATAGGCTTTTCCTGTTTCTTTTGCATATCTCTTTGCAACAGCTTTTTGATTTAAAGCATGGAAGATAGAGATACGTGGCATTTCAGGATGACCTGATAATCTTGCAACATCCTGTAATTCATCAACAACTACCGGATCAACAATATATGATGGGACATTAATTTCTGATGCGATTTCTTTTGCAAGAATACCACCAAGATTTGAAGCATGCTGTCCCTGCTTGCCAATTTTTAAATCTTCTAATAATTCCGGTGTTGTTTCATAAGTACCACCCGGAATTGGTTTTAATAAACCACCACGGCCGACAACAACGTCAATATCATTCAAGTCAACGCCTTTTTCTTTTAGAACGCTGATAATAACATCTTTTCGGAAATCTTTCTGATCGTAAATTGTAGCATATTGTGCAATTTCCTCTGTTGAATGTCTTAATGTTTCTTCCATAACCTGTGTTTCATCTTCATATACACCAATCTTTGTAGAAGTAGAACCAGGGTTAATAATTAAAATTTTATATGCCATTTTAAATCTCCTTTATATTAATTACTGTTTAATAAACTGTTTGAGGATGTTTATTTCAGCTTTTCAGCAACGATAGCAGCAAGAGCAATAGAATTTACTTTTACTTCAAATTCATCAGAACGTGATGTAAGGATAACAGGAGCACTTGTACCTGTTAAAATATTACCGTTTTTGCAATCCGCTGTATGAACTAAACATTTGTATGTAATGTTACCTGCATGAATATCAGGGAATAATAATACATCAGCATTTCCAACGATTTTTCTGTCAGTAGTTCCTTTATGGAAAGCAGCCTGTGAATCAATTGCTAAATCTAATGAAAGTGGTCCGTCAATAATACAGCCTTCAATTTCT
>CAOXUF010000280.1:0-2025 GCA_948560485.1 uncultured Eubacterium sp. | reverse complement strand
ATGGAACCTCGTGACTGGAGTTCAGACGTGTGCTCTACCGATCTACTGCCTTCAATTTCTCCGGCTTCATTCATTTTTGTAAGAGCTTCAGCATCTACTGTACAAGGCATCTTTGGATTGACAACTTCAACAGCAGCAAGTGGAGCAACTTTAGGACACTCAACACCACATGCATGAGCAATTTCTACAGTATTTCTGATAATGTTTGCCTTTGTGTCAAGATCCGGATAAGGGACGAAAGCAACATCTGATAAGAATAGAAGATGATCAATGCCCTTAACTTCAAACACACATACATGAGACAAAGTCTTATCTGTTCTAAGACCAACTTCTTTATCTAAAACGCTTCTAAGGAAAGATTTTGTATCAATCAGACCTTTCATATACATATCAGCTTCACCATCGTGAACCAGTTTGACAGCTGTTCTGGCAGCTTCGATTGTATCTTCTACATTAATAATTTTGTAAGTGCTTAAGTCCATTTTTATAACACTTGCAATGGTTCTGATTTTGGATTCATCACCAACTAATATTGCATCTGCAATTCCTCTGTCTTTTGCAGCTTTTACAGCTTCCAATACAGCATCATCCTGAGCACACGCTACAGCAACGGTTTTCTTTGGACATTCTGCAACCTGCGCAAGTAAATCATCAAAACTTTTACTCATTTTCGTATACCTCTTTTTATTTATTTCTGCAAGCAAGAAGTCAAGTAAATATGTTTGTACATTTATTTGACTTTTGTAAACCATCTTAAATAATAGCACTGCAAGTAGGGGACGGTCAAGTGAAAATACGCAGTAATATTGGCATCATAAATTAAATAAAATAGAAAAAATGTAATCGTAGAATAAAGATATTAATGTTGACATATATAATACTATATGCTATATAATATTGTATAAAGAAAAATAAGGAGGATAAAATGGTTTTTAATACAGGTTCAACGTTATTAGATGCCATTGTATTGTCGGTTGTTTCAAAAGAAAAAGAAGGCACGTACGGATATAAGATTACACAGGATGTGCGAAGTGTTATTGATATATCTGAGTCTACACTATATCCTGTTCTCAGACGCCTTCAAAAAGAGGAGTGCTTTGAAACTTATGACAAGGCAATTGATGGTAGAAACAGACGGTACTATAAACTCACTGAGAAAGGCAGTGCCCAATTAAGTTTATACAAAGTAGAGTGGAAAAATTATTCTACAAAGATATCAAATATTTTGCTGGGAAAAGATACGCTTAAAAGAAATAATGAAGAAAGGCTAGGTAGCAACAATGACTAAAAAGGAATTTATGAAAGAATTGGAAAGGCGGCTGGCAAAAATCCCTGAAAATGAAAAAACAGATGCATTGAATTATTATGAAGATTATTTTGCTGATGCAAAGATACAGGATGATATGTTAGTGCCGGAGTCAATGGGTACACCTGAGGATATTGCAAAGCAGATTATTGAAGAAGTTGTGCAAAAAGAACAGTCGGAAGAATATTTTAATGAAAATGCAGATATGAAATCTGATAAAAATGAGTATGTACCTTATTATAGAAGAGGGGAGCAAAATTCAAATCAGAACAGGAATAATAATTTTAATGAGAAGAATGCTCAGCCGTCAGGTGAGAAGGTAAAAAATAATGATGCAAAAATTGTTGCGATTATACTATTGGCAATATCTTCTCCGTTTTGGATAGGGTTTGTGATTGCTGCCGCTGCATGTCTTTTTGCAGCATTAGTAACGTTAGGAGCCTTGGTGTTTGGATTTGGTGTATCAGGGATTGCACTAGTTATAGCAGCATTTTTATCAAGTAGTTTTGCAGGAGAAATGGTGTTGGCTGGAACAGGATTACTCCTGATTGCATTGGCTCTTATTATGATAATTCCTTTAGTTCTGTTTTGTGTCAGATTTTTGCCATGGCTGTTTATCGGCATTGTAAAAGGCTGTAAAAGACTATTTGGGAACGGAAAGGAGCAGGCATAATGAAGAAAATGTTTAAAATATTAGGAATTACATGCGGTATATTAGC
>CAOXUF010000279.1 GCA_948560485.1 uncultured Eubacterium sp. | reverse complement strand
CTACACGACGCTCTTCCGATCTATTGGATTTGCATTGTAACAATCGTCAATGATTGTCATTCCCTTCGCATCAAAAATATTATTTCTGCCACCAATTGCTTTTAATTTTCTGATGCCTGCATCAATCTCCTCTAGAGTCATGCCAAAATGAACACCAATACACGTAGCAGCCATCGCATTGTAAAGCATATGAAATCCCGGAATTGGAATCACCGTATCAAAAGTTTTATCAAAATATCTGATTGTTGTTTCTGTTCCTTTTACTCCAATTGTATGATATTTTTCAACTAAAACGTTTTGGTCTGTTTCGATGCCAAAGAAAACAGGTCTGCTTCCTTTTACTTCCTCCACCTGCGTCAATTTGTCATCATCTCCATTTAATACAACAAGGCATCCGTCTTTTGCATAATCAAAAATTTCTGTTTTAGCTTTGTATACACCATCTCTGTCGCCCAGATTTTCCAGATGACATGTTCCAATATTAGTAATCACACAAACATCAGGTTTGGATACTTTCGCCAGACGATGCATCTCTTCAAAATCACTGATTCCCATTTCAATAACCGCAATCTCATGATAATCACGAATTTTAAGAATTGTCAGCGGCATTCCTATCTCATTATTATAATTCCCTTCTGTCTTTAAAACATGAAACTTTTCCTGCAAAACAGAAGCAATGATTTCTTTTGTGCTGGTTTTTCCAACACTTCCTGTGATTCCGATAATCTGACAATCTAATTGTTCTCTATAAAATTCTGCGATATCTTTTAACGCCTGTGCTGTAGATTCAACTTTTATGTAAGGACCTTTTGCATCGGTCAGTTCTTTTTCGCTGAGTGTACACAATGCGCCTTTATCAAAAACCTGATTGATAAAATCATGCCCGTCTACTCTTGCACCAACAAAAGGAATGTACATAAATCCGTCTTCAATCAGCCTGCTGTCCTTTTCAGCTCCTGTAATACACTCTGACTTTAAAGACTCATCTCCAAAGTACTCTCCATTACAGGCTTTTGTTATATTTTCCAATGTCATATTTTTTAATTTCATGTTTTGTTTTCCTTATTCTTCTTCATAAAAAATTTTCTATTTTTATAAGTTTACACTTCTGAAAAAATCACAAACGACTTCTTATTTTTTTAGCGATAACATAACGATGTTTTCACACAAAGTCGGATAATCAATGCCAATGGCTCTCGCCTCGTCCGGTATCAGACTGGTAGAAGTCATTCCCGGTAATGTATTTACTTCCAGACAATACATATTACCTGCTTTGTCCATCATAATATCAACTCTGGCATATGGTGCGCACCCGATTGCCTCATATGCCTCTTCTGCTGTTCTTTGCATTCTATCTGTTAATTCTTGATTTAATTCTGCAGGACACACATGTGTTGTTGCTCCATCTTTATATTTGTTTTCATAATCATACCAGCCTTCATTTGGAATAATTTCAACAATCGGTAATGCCTTTCCATCAATAACTCCAACGGAAAATTCTCTGCCATCAATGTAATCCTCTACTAACACCTGATTATCCAGTGCAAAACATTCCTCCAATGCTGCTTCATATTCAGAATCTTTTTTTACTAATACAACTCCCACACTGGAACCGCCATTACATGCTTTCACCACAACCGGTATTTTCATTTCATGTTTTTTAAGAGAAGTGTCCTCACCTTTTTTCATCCAGACACTCTTTGCTGTAGGAACCTGTTTTGACATAAAAATCTGTTTTGTAATTGCTTTGTCCATTCCCATTCCACTGGCAAGTGCACCGGAACCGGTATATTTTATTCCGAATAAGTCAAAGGCTGCCTGACATTTGCCATCTTCGCCGTTTTTTCCATGAAGCGCCATAAAAACAATATCTGCCTCAGAGCAAAGTTTAATTACATTTTCTCCAAAAAAACTCTTTCTCTTCGCTTCCTCTTCTTTTAATTTTGCTGACAATTCACGAATCGCATCTCTTTCTTTTCTAACATCATAATCTGTTTTTGCCTCATCAAATAAATTTTCATGATATGTACCAAAGAAAACATCAAGCAACACTGCATTATGCCCCTTGCTTCTCAATGCCTCACAGACATTGGTTCCTGAATTGATTGAAACTTCTCTCTCTGTACTATTTCCACCACATAAAACAACAATATTCATATTCTTACCTCTTTATATATTAATCATTTTATTTTCATTTTTATACAATTCTCTTCTCTCTTCCTCAGAGATGTAAACTTCATTATTTTCAATTAAGTCTACTGCATGTGCCGCATTTTTCAAAACGTCTGCATCATTCATAATATCTCCCAGACGAAATTCAAAATCTCCGCTCTGCCTTACACCAAAGAAATCTCCCGGTCCACGCAGTTTTAAATCTTCACTGGCAATAAAAAAGCCATCATTGGAGCGATTCAAAATCTCCAGCCTTTCGCTGGCATCTTTCTTTCCTGTACCATTTATAAAGATACAATAAGACTGATTGCCGCCTCTTCCTACACGGCCTCTCAGCTGGTGAAGCTGTGCCAGTCCAAAACGCTCTGCATTTTCTACCATCATAACGGTAGCATTTGGTACGTTCACACCTACCTCAACTACCGTAGTAGAAACTAAAACCTGTATTTTATTTTCGGCAAATGCTTCCATCTTCTCATTTTTTTCAGCCGCTTTCATTCTTCCATGTAAAAAATCTACATGGATACTTGGAGATAAAACTGCCTGTAACTTCTTGGCATATTCAATAACATTTTCACCTTCCACCGCTTCGCTGTATTCTACTGTAGGGCAGATAATATATGCCTGTCTGCCTTCTTGCACCTGCTTTTCAATAAAGTTATATGCATTTGGACGATAGTCTGTTCCTACAACACAGTTTGCGATTGGCTTTCTTCCTGCCGGAAGTTCGTCAATAATTGATATATCCAAATCTCCATACATAATAATTGCCAACGTTCTAGGTATTGGTGTAGCACTCATGACCATCGTATGTGGCGAATCTCCTTTTTCGGAAATAGTCTCTCTTTGTTTTACGCCAAAACGATGCTGCTCATCTGTTACGACTAGTGCAAGTTTATGGTAATTTACCTTATCCTGTATCAGTGCATGCGTTCCAATAATAATATCCGCCTCTCCTGACTCTATTAACTGATATGCCCCTCTTTTTTCTTTTGCTGTCATAGAGCCTACCAGTACAACCGGTGTCAGTTCCAGATTGTTTTTTCTTATTATATCTTTGATATCTTCAAAATGCTGTCTTGCCAAAACTTCTGTTGGAGCCATCATTGCTCCCTGCTCTTTATTCAGTGCCGCAGTCAGCAGCGCCAGAACCGCCACAATCGTTTTTCCTGAACCTACATCACCCTGAATCAATCTGTTCATAACTTTATCCGAAGAGATATCATGTTTTATTTCCTGCCATGTTTTCATCTGGGCATTTGTCAACTGAAATCCAAGATTATCTATAATATGCTCTAATTCTTTCGGTTCGTTTAAAATATGTTTATTATGAATAATTTCATTTTTCTCTTTCAATGCTCGAAGGGTTAAAATAAACTGAAAAAATTCTTCAAAAACCAATCGTTTCCTTGCAATCATAAAGTCC
>CAOXUF010000278.1 GCA_948560485.1 uncultured Eubacterium sp. | reverse complement strand
AAATTCTTGTTTCAATATTATGTCCTTTCATTTTTCTTCTCTTCTCCGTTTTATAATAGTTATTATTATAACAAAATCAGACATAAAAAGATACCTGTTTCAATAAATCTTATTCTGAAACAAAAAAAGATGTTCTTTCGAACATCTTTTTTATGCGGGTGACAGGACTTGAACCTGCACGGTCTCCCACTAGAACCTAAATCTAGCGCGTCTGCCAATTCCGCCACACCCGCGTAAGTCATTTTGTAAATTGACAACTCTTTTTATTATAACTATTTTTCTTTAAATGTCAATTAGTATTTTAACTTTGTACTGTCCCACAAAATTTCATTCGTCAAATCAACAACTACATATAAAAAAGGGAAGCAACAATCGTTACTTCCTTTTCTATATTTTGATAAATTCCATCATCTCTATTTTTCTTTTATTTCGCTATGAAGCGTCTGAAGCGGCTTTAATTCTCCTGAAGCATGTTTCTTCAAATAACTGATACCTTCTGCTGTAGCCTTTGCTGCCGCAATGGTTGTCATGTATGGAGTCTTTGCCTTAATGGCAGCCTTTCTCAAATAACTGTCATCATGAACGCTCTCTTTTCCTGATGGTGAGTTAATAATCAAATCAATCTCTCCATTTGTAATTGCATCCAATACATTCGGACGTCCTTCATATAACTTATTGATTTTCTCTGCCGGAATACCAGCTTTTGTAATCAAGTCATATGTAGTTCCGGTAGCAAGAATCTTAAATCTACTTTCATGTAAACTACGTGCTACTTCCTCAATATGCTCTTTATCTTTTCTATTAACAGAAATCAATACCGTTCCTTCTAATGGAAGTTTTAACTGTACACCTTCCTGTGCCTTATAGAATGCCTCACCATAAGAAGTAGATAATCCCAATACCTCACCTGTAGAACGCATTTCCGGTCCTAATACCGGATCAACTTCCTGGAACATATTGAATGGGAATGCTGCTTCCTTTACTCCATAATATGGGATATCCTGCTCCTTCAATGCCGGAACAGGCGATGGTCTTCCTGTCAATTCACTTGTAATAATATCTGTGGCAATCGGAACCATTCTCGTATTACATACTTTAGATACCAAAGGAACTGTACGTGATGCACGAGGATTTGCCTCAAGGACATACACTTTTCCCTTTTCAATTGCATACTGCATATTCATAAGACCTTTTACATGCATCTCCTCTGCAATTTTCCGTGTATATTCCTTAATTGTCTTAACATTTTCTTCTGTAATATGAACAGAAGGAATGATACATGCAGAATCTCCGGAATGCACTCCTGCGAACTCGATGTGTTCGATTACAGCCGGTACAAAAGCGTGTGTTCCATCACTGATAGCATCTGCCTCACACTCTAATGCATTATTTAAGAAACGGTCGATTAGAATTGGTCTGTCCGGTGTTACACCGACTGCAGCTTTCATATAATCTGTCATACTGGCATCATCATAAACAACCTCCATGCCACGTCCGCCTAATACATAAGAAGGACGAACCATTACCGGATAACCGATAGTATTTGCAATTTCAGTTGCTTCTTCTACTGTTGTAGCCATTCCTGATTCCGGCATAGGAATTTCTAATTTTTCCATCATCTCACGGAATAAGTCTCTATCCTCTGCCAAATCAATGACTGATGGAGATGTACCAAGAATCTTCACGCCATTCTTCTCTAAATCTGCTGCCAGATTCAATGGGGTCTGTCCGCCAAACTGTGCGATAACACCCAATGGTTTTTCTTTTTTATAAATGCTTAAAACATCTTCCAATGTAAGTGGCTCAAAATATAATTTATCAGAAGTATCGTAATCTGTAGATACCGTTTCTGGGTTACAGTTTACAATAATTGTCTCAAATCCTAACTTCTTCAATGCAAGAGAGGCGTGTACACAGCAGTAATCAAACTCAATACCCTGACCGATTCTGTTTGGACCACCGCCGAGAATCATGATTTTCTTATTTTCTGATACCGGATTCTTATCCTCTGCATTGTATGTAGAATAATAATATGCACTATCCTCTGTGCCACTTACATGAACACCTTCCCATGCTTCTTCTACACCTAAGGCGATACGTTTATTTCTGATATTCTCTTCAGAAACCTCTAAAATCTGACTTAAATATTTATCAGAAAATCCGTCTTTCTTTGCCTGAATTAATAATTCATCTGTTGGAAGTGCTCCCTTGTATGCAAGAAGTGCCTCTTCCTCTTCCACTAATTCTTTCATCTGTTCAATGAAGTAATGTTTTACTTTTGTAATCTCAAAGATTTCGTCTGCTGTAGCCCCCTTGCGAAGTGCTTCATACATAATAAAATGACGTTCGCTGGATGGTGTAATCAACATCTTCAGCAGTTCTTCTTTTGATAAAGAATCAAAGTTCTTCGCATGTCCTAAACCATAACGTCCTGTTTCCAGACTTCTGATTGCTTTCTGGAAAGCTTCTTTATAGTTTTTACCGATGCTCATTACTTCACCAACGGCACGCATCTGTGTACCAAGTTTATCTTCAACACCTTTGAACTTTTCAAATGCCCAGCGTGCAAACTTGATAACGACATAATCTCCGTCAGGAACATACTTGTCCAATGTTCCATATTTTCCACATGGAATATCCTTCAATGTCATTCCTGTTGCCAACATCGCAGAAACCAAAGCAATTGGGAAACCTGTTGCTTTAGAAGCAAGAGCTGAGGAACGTGATGTACGTGGATTGATTTCGATGACAATAATACGGTCTGAAACCGGATCATGTGCAAACTGTACATTTGTTCCACCGATAACCTGCACCTTGTCAACGATTTTGTATGCCTGTTCCTGAAGTCTCTTCTGACATTCCTCTGAAATTGTGAGCATTGGAGCAGAACAGAATGAATCACCTGTATGCACACCCAGTGGGTCGATATTCTCGATAAAACATACCGTAATCATATTTCCTTCGCAGTCACGAACAACTTCTAATTCTAATTCTTCCCAGCCTAAGATAGACTCTTCTACAAGCACCTGTCCTACAAGACTTGCCTGAAGTCCTCTGGCACAGACTGTTTTTAATTCTTCTTTATTATATACAAGACCTCCGCCTGCACCACCCATCGTGTATGCCGGACGAAGAACTACCGGATAGCCTAATTTTTCAGCAATGGCAAGCGCTTCGTCTACAGTGTAAGCAACTTCGCTACGTGCCATTTCGATACCAAGACTGTCCATTGTTTTCTTAAATTCAATACGGTCCTCGCCACGCTCAATCGCATCTACCTGAACACCGATAACCTTTACATTATATTTGTCCAATATTCCTTTTTGATAAAGTTCTGAACAAAGATTTAATCCTGACTGTCCTCCAAGATTTGGAAGTAATGCATCAGGACGTTCTTTTGCTATAATCTGCTCAAGACGCTCTGCATTCAATGGTTCAATATATGTCACATCCGCAGTTTCCGGATCTGTCATAATTGTTGCAGGGTTTGAGTTTACCAGCACAATTTCATAACCAAGCTTTCTAAGAGCCTTGCATGCCTGTGTACCGGAGTAATCAAATTCACAAGCCTGTCCAATAATAATAGGACCAGAGCCTATAA
>CAOXUF010000277.1:1772-3619 GCA_948560485.1 uncultured Eubacterium sp. | reverse complement strand
CGAGTCCGGAGATTACCAGGGACAAGGTAGAACGGTTCCTATATCTTGTAAAAGCGAGGCAGGAGGCAGGGTGCAAGGTTACGGTTATAACGACAGAACCGCAGAATATTACTTATGGCAGTCCGGAGTTTTGCCAGGGGCTTATTGATACTATGCGGGGAAATGGTATTCATGTTATCATAAAGGAAGAGGTGGAGGAGCACTTTGCTGTCCTGGATGATGAACTTGTCTGGCATGGTGGGATGAATCTTCTTGGCAAGGAAGATGTATGGGATAATTTGATGAGGGTTCGGTCAGCCCAGATAGCGGCAGAATTATTGGAGATAGCTTTGAAAGATGAGACAGAGGAATGAGAGTAGGAAAGAGGTAGTCATGATGCGGAAGGGATTTTGGAAACAGCTGTCCTATGAAGATAAATTTGATAGAAAATATGCCTGCTGGGCCTGTGATCATAAAGGGTGGAGAAAATATAAGAGAAGGAATCGAAGGACCGCCAGAAGAAGATTAAAGAGAATGGAAGAATAAGGAGCACTATGTTTGATATAAGGGAGGTGGATGTAAGAGTAAATATCAAGAAATATTTTGATATGGCTTTTAGTGGGGAGCCGATAATTGTGTCTCGTAAAGAGAATAAGAATGTGGTTATCATATCAGAATCAAAGTACAATGAATTAGAAGAAGAAATTTGAGAAGATAGTAGGGAAAAATGATGAACGAACATTTATTTGGTTTTATCAGCAGTATAGTGGCAGGAATTGTTACAAACGGTATTCAGGGTGTTTCCCATTACATTACAAAAGAAACGTTGCAGGATCATATTGCAAATACGATAGGGGCAGTCCAATTACTGTATGAAAAAGAGTTTGATTGTAAAGGTAAAAGTTTGTTTATTTGGCAGGAAAATATAGAATATTATACTCTTTGGCTCCGGGATGGATTTTTGCCAAGAGAAGATGGCATACCGCCTATTCGCTATGGTGAAGATAAGGAACCCAATATTTCACGGGAAGAAATAGAATTCATTTATGAGAATATGAGTCGGCTTGTAAGGGAAAATGACGAATTGCGGAATCTGCACGCTTCTGTGGTATTTGATGATATTTATAGAATGTTAAAGGAAAAGGAACAGACGAAACAGAATCGGGATTATTATGATTATGTAAAAAGTTTCGGCAGTGTCTTGTTCTTACATAAAGGAGAAGGAAGACAGGCTATTACTTTAAAGGATACTTATGTCCAACCGTCCTATCGTTTTGCTGGGCGAAATTTCGTAAAAGCAATGGACGCTGATTTCGTGGAGATGTTGCAAAAGTTTGGAGAACAGAAAGAAAATAGGGTTATGATCATTGAGGGGGATGCCGGCGTAGGAAAGAGCAGCCTTATTTCCCATTTGTGTTATCAAAATGAAAAGCTGCTACAGCAAAAAGAAAACGGAATATGGAAAGACAAGAGCGTATATTGTGTACGTCTCCGCAACCTGACAACAAACAAGGAATTTATGGAAGTTCCTGTGCGGGAAATTTTAAAAGAACTGGGGCTATCGCCTCAGACGGAACTTGGGAATAAGGATATTGTTTTGTTGGATGGATTTGACGAGTTGTGCATGATGGACGGTATGACGGAATTTGCAGAACATATCCTTTCCCAAATTATCAGAGAGTTTTCAGGTGTACATATTGTTATAACCACCAGACCCAAATTTATTGACATGACAAAATTAAAACAGCAGGGATTGGGCACGGGTGTTGTCTATATCCTTCTGAACCATTTTGATTCAGTAAAACGGGAGGAATGGATTCAAAAATATCGTCAGATTTGCGGAAAAGAAGACTATCCTAAACTGGAAC
>CAOXUF010000277.1:0-1762 GCA_948560485.1 uncultured Eubacterium sp. | reverse complement strand
TCTATATGCTTGCCGCAGGAAAAATTACGGATGACGCATGGAATAATCCATGGGTTTTATATCATCAGATTTTTCGTGAAGAGTTGAGCAATACGGAATATAATAAACTTTTCTCCCCAACTGTTTTTACGCATAGCATAAGCAGGTACAACGATGTGCTGTATCGGATCAGTGCGGAGATTTCTTACAGAATGTATAGGACTGGAAATAAAAAGCTGTATGTTTTGCAGGAGGAGATTGAAGAAATTATTGATGGGATGAGGCTGGAAACCAGTAGGATAGAACAGCTTATCAAACGGTGTTATGCCCTTTGCAATTACTGGAAAAACGATGGGAAGCGGGGAATGGCAGAGTTTTACCATAATAATATCCGTGATTTCTTCTTATGTGAAAAGATATTTTTTGAATTGGAAAATATGTACCGTGATTTTAAACCGGAATATATGCAAAATGAGTGTAAACTTGAAGAAGCGATAAAGAAGTTTATTATTTCGTTCAGCCGTTTGTATATCTTTTCTGATTTTAGTGACAAAGTATCAGAGTTTATTTTTTACCGGTCATTGTATAAGAAGGAAAAGGGGATAGAGGAGGCTTTTATCCTGCAGGAACTTAAATACCAGTTCCTTGGTTGTTTTTTTGAAAAAATGTTTATACATGGGGCAGTTCATGAATACCATTATGACGGAGAACGGAATTTGTATCAGGAAAATATAAATGTCTTAAAATGCGTGGTTCAGATATACCGCCATATTTACGAGCCTTATGTGGTCACTGGGAAAAAGAGGTTGGAGTGGTTTTTTAATGCCGCCTCGGAAATGAATTCCGTAGAAGGACTTCCGGGGCTCTTTAAGCCTGTGTTCATCAGGACACCGCTGACAATTTCTTTGGATTACAGTATCCCGGTAGCCGGTTATGCTAATTTTAATTTATATGATATGAAGAAAGCGGATCTACGCTATGGAGCCTTCGATCATTCTAAATTTTTAAGTTGTGACTTTTCCGATACAATATTAAAAAGTACGGATTTTACAGGAGCAATATTGAATCATTGTTCTTTTGTGAATGCTGACTTGAGTTATTCCAGCCTGAAGGATGCACAAGTTGTGGACTGCAAGTTTGAGGGATGTAATCTGATGGGGACGACTCTGCCGGATGGGAAATGTTTTGATACACAGACAGAACAGCAAGAGCACTTGAATGCTTTAATGCAGAGACAGGCAAGGGATGTTTAAGCGAAAACACAATTTTGAATGGCAGTAAAAAATGTATCTTGCAACTCATATTTGCCTGTGGTATTACAGAAGAGGAACTGAAGGAATTAGAGCAGGCAAGAAAAATGCCTATCATATTCGATAAAGACTGTCCTGAGATCAGCCCTGAAAAAGCTGTAAGATTTCGCAGGGTGAACCCTCCGCGTAGGTTGGCTGGCAAAAGTCTGGCATGATATACAATGGCAATGGTCTGCATGGTTCGAAATCTGTGTAGTACCACCAAGAAATATATTTTTGAAATTACTACACAAATTATTTTTGTGTAGTAACGTGGGAACGATATTTGCAAAAGGCGAAAAAACATTTGATTTTACGCGGTTTTCTGGACGTGACACTCGAAAAGTTTGCAAAGCAGATGGGGGCTATGTAAGACAGTCGGTTTGAATCTAATTGTAAAGATGTAAGGATTAGCAGAGGATCAGAATTTATCTAATTTGAAGAAGAAAACAAAAGGCAAAAAAATCTTTACCAACTAAAAAACTGGTAACCCA
>CAOXUF010000276.1:2738-3630 GCA_948560485.1 uncultured Eubacterium sp. | reverse complement strand
TAGAAATTGCGTTTGACACCTTTGAAAATAAGCATTTTCGTGATCCGGATGTTCTGTATCCCTATCTCAAGGAGCAGATGAAAGGTGATGGAATGTATTATGTGCTGTTGGATGAGGTACAGCTTTTAGGCGAGTTTGAATCCGTATTAAACAGTCTGATTCGTATGAAAAATGTAGATGTGTATGTGACAGGAAGCAATGCCCGGTTTTTGTCTAAAGATGTGATTACCGAATTTCGAGGCCGGGGAGATGAGGTTCATATGCATCCCTTAAGTTTTGCTGAATTTATGTCTGTTTATTCCGGGACGAAACAGGATGGCTGGAATGAATATATGCTTTATGGCGGATTGCCGCCTGTCATAAACATTTCGAGCCCGGAAGAAAAGATTCGTTTTTTAAAGTTGCTGTTCGAGGAAACCTATATTTCAGATATTGTAGGCAGACATCATGTACGCAATCGGACAGAACTGGAGGAACTTCTGAACATCCTCTCATCAGCTATTGGGTCACTTACAAATCCGACCAAGTTATCGGCTGCTTTCAAGAGTGTCAAGCAAAAAAACATCAGTAACGCAACCATTAAAAGATATATCGATTATCTCTGTGATTCCTTCCTGATTGACAGTGCCGTCCGATATGACATTAAGGGGAAGAAGTATATCGACACACCGGTTAAATATTATTTTACTGATTTGGGATTACGCAATGCCCGTCTTAATTTCCGTCAACTGGAGGAAACTCATGCTATGGAGAATATCATCTTCAATGAGTTGAAGATAAGGGGTTTCAACGTGGATGTGGGCGTTATTACTCTGAATAAAACCAATGAAAAAGGCCACGGAATCCGCAAACAGTTGGAAATTGATTTCGTTTGCAATAAAGGTTCTAAGCG
>CAOXUF010000276.1:2428-2728 GCA_948560485.1 uncultured Eubacterium sp. | reverse complement strand
TTATCCAGTCAGCCTATGCGATTCCGGATCGGGTAAAAATGGAACAGGAGCAGCGTTCCCTGATGCTGACCGGTGATTTCTTCAAGAAGATTATCATCACGAAAGATGCGCCTGCGCCATATTACAATGACGATGGAGTGCTGGTTATGAGTGTTTATGATTTTCTGCTGGATGAGAGGAGTTTGGATAACTGATTGATTGGAAAAGAGGTAAAGTAGTTGATAAACCAGAGTAGAGCGCGAATTCTTCGGAGAGTTTACATTTATGGCAAGGAAAGGTTGAATATATGCTTGGAACAAA
>CAOXUF010000276.1:982-2418 GCA_948560485.1 uncultured Eubacterium sp. | reverse complement strand
ATTTTGAACAGCTTCATGCTGATAAAAGAAGTGTATTTGAAAACTTGTGCAGATCATTATTTCAAAGAGAACTATGTGCAGATGGCGTTATTCTTCACTCTGATCCAAATCATCCTGGAATAGAAGTTGCGCCTGTTTTATCAAAGGATGGGAAGGCGCGGATTAGTTTTCAAGCAAAATATTTTGAAAATGGAGTTGGTTATAATCAGATAAAAGAATCTGCAAAAATATCGATAGAACATTACAAAGGTGTATTAAACACGATATATTTATATAGCAATAAAGATATTACGGAAACAAGTGATTCCTACAACGATATTAAAACAATGTTGAATGATGCGGGAATAGATGTCATTTTGGTTACCGGACAAGCAATATTGGATTGTGCAGCTGAGTATCCGACAGTCTTGTCATGCTATTTTGGGCTTGATTTTTTGGATGATGCTTGGTTTCAAAGGAATCTTCAAATTAGTCTTGATAGTTTAGGAAAAAGATATAACTCTCTTTTTAATGTGGATACTAAAGCACAGCGAGATTTGTCAATTTTTCTGAGAGAAGATGCAGGAATTGGAGCCATTAATGGTAAGAAAAAGGATTTGCTGTCTGCTATAAAGGATATCAGATGGAGATGCGATGGTGAATATAAGAAGATAATAAGTTCTTTAACTAATATGGTGAAGGATATACCAGATATTACGGCATCAACTATTTACGATTCACTTAGATGGAAAGAAGATTTTGGAGAATGTGGACAAACTATTTTTAAGGATTTACAAATAGAACGAGATAAAATATATGCAAAAATTGAGTCTTGTCAAAAAAAGGATTCAGATTATGAGAAATTAAGAAATAAAGCTTATCTTGTGGATCATTTAATCGCATTACCAGATTATCTTGGGTTTCAGAAAAAAGAATTAGAGTATATTACTAATCGAGTGATTTTGGTTACAGGAGAAATGGGTACCGGAAAGTCCCAGCTTTTGGCAAACTCAGCTAAAAGGGTGCTTGAAAATGCTCGTCCAGCTTTGTTGCTGTTGGGGCAGACATATATCTCAGATGAAAATATTGAAATTCAGATCATGAATGGACTTGAAGGATTGAATGCAGGACAATCTTTTGAGTCTTTATTGGCAGTGCTGGATGAAAAGGCTTATTTGGCAGGAGGAGATGCTGTAATATTCATTGATGCAATAAACGAGAGCAGGAATCGTGAAATATGGAAAAATGGAATAAATCGGTTAATAGTTGAAATTGAGAAATACAAAAATATACGGCTTGTTATTTCTTTGAGGGAGGGATTTGAAGAATTAACATTAAGCGAGAAGGTGCTATCGGATCAAAAAGATGGGCTGATCGCTGAAGTAGTTCATTATGGACTGAATGATGATTCTCCGGTCGGCATATATGAATTTCTGTCAAATTGTGGAATACCATTT
>CAOXUF010000276.1:0-972 GCA_948560485.1 uncultured Eubacterium sp. | reverse complement strand
CAAATCCATTATTTCTTACATGGTTTTGCCAAACTTATACAGGTGAGGAGCAGGGATTAACAGAGCTGATAGAAAAAATTATAGAACAGGCAGATAGAGAAGGTTCAAAAGAAGCGGGTTTTAGTGAAGCAGTCGGGGTGCTTAGAGAATTGCTTTATAATCTGATTGATATAGAGGGAGAAAAAACAATTACGAAATCCGTGCTATTAAATTTGCCTGCATGGACTGTGTATGGTGTGACAAAGAAAACAGCATACATTAAGGCTATTGAGCGTGCAGGTGTTTTAGTTTCATATGTAAGAAATCAGGAAGAGATATTTTATATTGGATATAACATGCTTGAAGAGTATTTAAAAGCTGGCAGGATTATTGATCGCGAACAAGATAAGGAAAGAATTAGAGAATATTGTACAAAACAACTATTAGGAATAGATGAAGAGGGAAATGTAACAAATTATGGAAATGAATCTATATTTGCAATGCTTTCATCTTTATATGCTATGAAGTATGGCAAAGAATGTATAGATATAGTTGATTGCATAACGGATGAATGGAACAAAGAACAGTTAGTATGTCAATACATCAGGACATTTGCTTGGAGAAGTTCATATATTAAATTTGACGATTTTTTGGAGTTAATAAATAAGTATAATGTTTATCCCAAGCAAGTGTGGAACGTTTTTATTGAAAATGCGACCAAAGAGAACAGTGAATTAAATGCAATAGGTTTGAGTAAACTTTTGAACAGGTATAAACTAAACCGCCGTGATTATTTGTGGACTATGGAAATTAATGGATTGACTGAAGAGGATCGCATTGTAAGTTTGGCGTATTTCATAGAGAAAGGAAATAAATTTGAGGGTTTATCAGAGAATAAAGTATTTCTTTTGTTGATACTTTTCTCATGGATGCTGTCTTCTTCGAATCGCATTTTGAGAGACAGAATCTCAAAGTCGATGGTTGAGATAATGA
>CAOXUF010000275.1 GCA_948560485.1 uncultured Eubacterium sp. | reverse complement strand
GATCTACACATAGAGGCACACTCTTTCCCTACACGACGCTCTTCCGATCTAGCCTGTTTATAGGCATGGTTCCCATTTTATTTTCTTTTGTCTGTTCCATTTTTACCTCTCTTTCCGTTCGGACGACAGTTCGATTTCGCACTTCGTGCTTTATCTCACTGTGTTTGCTCCGCAAATGTCAGGAAATAAATAGTTCCTACAGTGTGCAAACACCCTGTAGTCCTTTTTATTTCCTGTCGCTTGTCCGAACTATATTACACGTTTATCTCTGCACTCATTCCGAGTAACTCTATATTTGCTTCAAGAATTGGATTAATTTCTTCTTTTAAGAATTCATCCACCTGTTCCGGTGAACGTCCTACATACTTACTTGGATCCATTGTCTTTTCGAGGTCTTCCAATGACATATTAAACGCCTCATCAGCAGCAATCAACTCTAACAGATTATTATCAAGACCTTTCTGTTTCACATTTGCTCCTGCTTCCATAGAAAGTTCACGAATCTTTTCGTGCATTTCCTGTCTGTTTCCACCTGCTTTTACAGCATCCATCATAATATTTTCTGTAGCCATAAATGGAAGTTCACTCATCAGTCTCTTTGTAATAACTTTATCATAAACTACCAATCCATCTACGACATTCAAATATAAATCTAAAATACCATCAATCGCAAGGAATGATTCTGGAACACTCAGTCTCTTGTTTGCTGAATCATCTAATGTTCTCTCAAACCACTGTGTTGCAGATGTGATAGCCGGATTTAAAGCTGTCACCATTACATAATTTGCAAGAGATGCAATTCGCTCACTTCTCATAGGATTTCTCTTATATGCCATTGCTGATGAACCAATCTGATTCTTCTCGAACGGCTCTTCAATTTCTTTCAAATGCTGTAGTAATCTAATATCATTTGAGAATTTATGAGCACTTGCAGCAATACCTGCTAATACATTCAACACTCTTGTATCCATCTTTCTTGAATAAGTCTGACCTGATACAGGAAAACACTTTTCGAATCCCATCTTCTGTGCAATCTTATTTTCTAATTCTTTAATCTTTTCATGGTCGCCCTCGAAAAGTTCAAGGAAACTAGCCTGTGTTCCTGTTGTACCCTTGCTTCCCAAAAGCATCATATTATCCAAAATATAATCAAGGTCATCTAAATCTAACTTTAATTCCATCAGCCAGAGCGTTGCTCTCTTTCCTACCGTTGTAGGCTGTGCCGGCTGAAAATGTGTAAATGCAAGTGTTGGCTGTGCTTTGTATTTATCTGCAAACTTTGCAAGTTCATTAATAACATTCACCAATTTTTTGCGAACAAGTTTTAATCCTTCTGTCATAATAATAATATCTGTATTATCACCAACATAACAGGATGTTGCTCCAAGGTGAATAATTCCTGCTGCCTTCGGACACTGAAGCCCATATGCATATACATGGGACATAACATCATGGCGGACTAACTTTTCTCTTTCCTTTGCATCATCATAATTGATATCATCTGCATTTGCCTTTAATTCGTCAATCTGCTCCTGTGTAATGTTTAATCCCAACTCCATCTCTGATTCTGCAAGTGCAATCCAAAGTTTTCTCCATGTTTTAAACTTCATGTCCGGAGAAAAAATATACTGCATTTCTTTACTTGCATATCTCTCTGACAAAGGGCTATTGTATCTGTCGTTACTCATAAACTTCCTCCTAGTTTTCTTTATTGATTTATATTAATAAAGTGTCATTTGTGGCACTTCACACATACCTATTTATAATATCTATTGCTGATATTCGCCACGAATATCTTCTTTTGGTGGTTCCATTGGATATTTTCCGGTAAAACATCCTGTACATATGGATTTTCCACCCGATATTTCTATCAATCTGCCAATATTCAGATATGCCAGACTTTCACAACCGATAATCTGTCTGATTTCTTCAATGGTTCTATTATATGCTATCAACAATTCTTTGTTTGGCACATCTGTTCCAAAATAACATTCACTGATAAATGGTGGAGAACTGATTCTCACATGTACTTCTGTTGCTCCTGCATCCTTTAGCATCTGCACAATTCTGTCACTTGTAGTTCCCCTGACAATCGAATCATCAATCATAACAACTCTCTTGCCATCTACTGCCTCTTTTAACACGTTTAATTTCACACGCACACTGGATTCACGACTTTTCTGCTGTGGTTTAATAAATGTACGTCCCACATAACTGTTTTTCACAAAGGCTGTACCATAAGGAATCCCTGACTGCATGGCATATCCCATAGCTGCTGCATTTCCTGATTCCGGCACACCGATAACAACATCTGCCTCTACCGGACTGTCTATTGCCAGAAACTTACCTGCCATAATTCTTGAATGATATACACTCATTCCATCAAAGTAACTGTCTGGTCTTGAAAAATATATATATTCAAAAACACATCTTGCCTGTTCCTCAGGTTTTAAACAAAGTGATTTATCAGAACGGATACCATCTTTATCAATCGTGACAATCTCTCCGGGCTCTACATCTCTTACGAACTCTGCATCCACTGTATCAAGAGCGCAGGATTCTGATGCCAATATGTAAGCATTGTCTCTCTTTCCAATACATAAAGGTTTAAAACCATATGGATCCCTTGCCCCAATCAACTTACGCGGGCTGGAAACAACCAGTGCATATGCTCCCTTAATTTTTTCATTGCATTGGCAACTGCCTGTTCTGCTGTTTTGGTCTTAATCCTCTCCCTTGCAATATGATAAGCAATCACTTCGGAATCGATCGTCGTCTGGAAAATCGCTCCTGTATATGCCAGTTCCTCGCGAAGTTCATTCGCATTAATCAGATTTCCGTTATGTGCCATCATCAATGTACCCTTTACATAATTGAGTACCAGTGGTTGTGCATTGCTCGGAATACTGTCACCTGCAGTAGAGTATCTGCAATGACCCACACCGATGTTCCCTTTCAGCTTTGCCAGATTGTCATGATGAAATACTTCATGTACCAACCCCATGCCTTTAAGTAAATCTGCTTTTCTAGGTCCATTCGTATCGGAAACTGCAATTCCGCAACTTTCCTGTCCTCTGTGCTGCAAAGCAAAAAGTCCATAATAAATGGTAGATGCCACATCATTACCATCCAAATCATACATACCAAACACACCACATTCCTCATGTGGCTTATCCAGGGACATACTTACATCTCTTTTATTCATTTTTAATCTCCTAACTCTTTTGGAATACTTGTACTAAAATGAGGGGAGTACAGATTCCAAGGTCAATTCCTCAACCTTATTTTCATATTTTTCAGTTTATTCTCCTATTGTAATACGCTTTGAAAACATACTACGGGTTCATTATAAAACGAAGAAAAGAGAAAATCAACACGGATTTTCTCTTTCATAGTGTATTACTATATCATTTCTTTCAATAATTTATTTACTACTCCCGGATTTGCTTTTCCCTGAGTTGCTTTCATTGTCTGTCCTACCAAAGCACCAATTGCCTTACCCTTACCGGAACGGACATCTTCTACTGCCTTCGGATTTTCTTCAATGACTTTCTTTACGATTTCACGAAGTGCATCCTCATCATTATCCTGTTTCATTCCGTGTTCTTCAACATATGTCTCCGGATCAATATCTGA
>CAOXUF010000274.1 GCA_948560485.1 uncultured Eubacterium sp. | reverse complement strand
ATTGATTTTTCAAGGTGCGAATCCCATTTTTGACGTGGGAAGTTTGAGTTATTTAGGTGAGTGGCATCTGCACCCTGATTCAAGGTCTGCTCCGAGTCATGTGGATATTGCACAGATGAAAAAAATATCACAAGATAAAAATTTTAATTGTAAAGAGCCGATTTTGCTGATTTTTGGTAAATTAATTAATACTCAGACAATATGTTTAATGGTATTTAAAGAAGAACAAATTTATTATTATAAAGAAAATTTACACTGAAGTGCTTAGAGGAGAAAGAAATTTGCTTAAGAAACCGATGGTGACGGAGGCATGATAAAGCGCATAGGCAAATGAATTGAATAGTAAGGATATTAGGCTGCAAATTTTAGATTGTGATTAGGAAAAATGAAGTTCAAATAGTAATGTAACAGATAGAATTGCTTTCAAACTACATTGTCAAATCACTCAGATGGAGGGTGATTGGGATACAGACAGTCCAGGGAGATATTACAAAAGTGAATGATCTGGCAGCGATCGTAAATGCGGCGAACAACAGCCTGCTTGGTGGCGGGGGTGTGGACGGTGCGATCCACCGTGCTGCCGGACGTGAGCTTTTGGCTGAATGCAGAACGCTGCATGGCTGTAAAACAGGGGAGGCAAAGGTTACCGGAGCTTACCGTCTGCCGTGCAAATATGTGATCCATACGGTAGGTCCTGTCTGGCATGGCGGGCAGGAAGGGGAAGAGCAGCTTCTTGAAAATGCGTATCGGAATTCCCTGCAGGCTGCAGTTGACCATGGGATTCGGACAATCGCGTTCCCGTCCATCTCAACAGGGGTGTACGGATATCCGGTAGACAGAGCCGCACTTGCGGCAGTCCGGACAGTCCGGAAGTTATGTGAAAAGCATATGGGTGAAATTGACATTGTGAGATTTGTGCTGTTTGACCCGGAAACACGTGCTGTATATGACCATGTGGTCTATAAAATGGACAGGAATATGATATGATTTGGATAAAAACAAAACAGAGGGAGGAAAACGGGTATGAGCATCGTTGTGAATATTTATTATACCGGAACAGACGGCAATGCGCGAAAGTTTGCAGAAGAAATGGAAACCAGCGGGACTGTACAGGACATCCGCAGGGAAGAGGGAAATCTGCGGTATGAGTATTTTTTTCCAATGGCAGCCCCGGAGACAGTACTGTTGATTGACTGCTGGAGAGATCAGGAGGCGCTTGACCGGCACCATGCTTCTTTGATGATGGAGAGGATTACAAAACTTCGGGAAAAGTATGACCTGCATATGAGAGTGGAGCGGTATGTGTCTGATGAAAACGGGATTCCAAAGAAAGACAAATGCTTTATGAATATGCCGGAAATGATACGATGATTGCGTGCGAAGAACAGAACCGGTATGAATCGGAACTTTATTCAAAATGTAAACAGTATTAAGGGTATGTATTTTATATTGGCAGGACCATATAGCCTGGAAGTTAAGGAAGTGAGGAAACATGAGGCGAATAAGTTTATTTATTGCAATGAGTCTTGACGGATATATAGCAGATAGTAAGGGCGGTGTTGGCTGGCTGAACGGACAAGACAGTGAAAATGAGGATATTGATACTTATTCTGAGTTTGCAAAAACGATTGATACGATTTTAATGGGTTGGAATACTTATCATCAAATTGTTACGGAACTTTCTCCTAAAGAATGGATATATAACGAATTTACAACTTATGTTATCACACATAATGAGCATACGTCCTCTGAAAAAATTCGATTTATAAACATAAATCCTGTTGATTTGGTAAAAAGGCTAAAAGCGGAAAAAGGAAAAGATGTATGGATATGTGGTGGAGCTAAGCTTGTCTGGCAGTTAGTAAATGAAGATTTAATTGATGATTATCATATTACTGTAATTCCGACACTTTTAGGCTCTGGCATTCGGCTTTTTGAAAATGCAAAGCGTGAGGTTAAATTAAGGTTACTTAATACACAGTCCTATAATGGTATGATAGATTTAGTTTATACACGAAGATAAATTCTGGTTGCCGGAAAGTAACACTACAGAAAGGTAAAATTGAGAGGACGCATCATTTTATGGAGAAAAACGAAAAATGGTTACAATGGGCCGTTGAACTTCAAAGTTTAGCACAGGCAGGTTTATTTTATTGTAAAGACAAATATGAACTGGAAAGATATGAGCGTATTAGAGAAATATCAGCAGAGATGATCAGCTATCAGTCAGAGATACCGATTGAAAAGGTAAAAGATTTATTCTGTAGTGATGTGGGATATCAAACGCCTAAAATAGATACGCGGGCTGCTATATTTAAAGATGGAAAGATACTGCTTGTACATGAAGCAAATGGTACATGGGCATTACCTGGCGGATGGGTAGACGTGAATGTTTCCGCTACGGAAAATACGGTAAAGAAAGTGAAAGAAGAAGCCGGGCTGGATGTTAAAGTGAAACGTATTATTGCAGTTCAGGACAGAGAAAAGCATAATCAGCCTGTTTATGCCTATAAGGTATGCAAGATATTTATGCAATGTGAAGTAGTAGGCGGTGAGTTTATTCCCAATATTGAAACTACAGGTTTCGCTTATTTTGCTATTGACGAATTACCTTGTCTTGCAGAAGAAAAAAATAACAGAGAACAAATAGAAATGTGCTTCAAGGCAATGGCTTCAGAAACATGGGAAGCGTTATACGATTAAATTTCGGCAGACAGGAGAATTGAACAGAATATAATCAAAAGCTGGAGGTATAACTATGGCGTCAATTTGTGGTATGGATTGCTGTAAAGAATGCAGCCGGAAAGAAGAATGCGGAGGCTGCCAAAAAGTGAAGGGGCATCCCTTTGGCAAAGGAACCTGCATTGCTGCAGAATGTATTAAGCGGGGCGGCATTGAAGAATTCTTTCATTTTAAAAATATACTGATTTCCGAGTTTAATGCTCTTGGGATAGAGGGACTTGAAGTCAGCGACCTCAATTTATTAAATGGTTTTTTCGTTAATCTGGAATATCCGCTTGCCAATGGCCAGTGTGTAAAACTACTTCAAGATCATAATATATACTTAGGAACCCAAATAGAAATACCTGGCAGCGACAGGTGCTATGGGCTTGTTGCCGACGACAGGTATCTGTTGGTATGCCAATATGGCTGCAATGGCCAGAAACCAGAAATTATACTTTATAAAAAGCGATAAAGTTCAGGCTGTCGAAAAGTTATCTTGGAAAAAACTATGCGGATGACTCTAAAAAGGAAATCATCAAACAGGTACAGGGATTGTTGCGGCTGATGCCTGTTATGATATGGGATAACCTGCTTGTTTTGGGGGTACATGCTTCATATAAGCGTACGGTTCGTTGATGAATAGGCAAGATGAAACACAATATATAGATATTATATATTGACTAAAACTATATATTGCGTTAATGTATAAATGGATTAGATTTTAGTGCATGAGTATTCTTAAAATGCAGCAGTGAATGTATTTGTTCCAGACGGTGACTGGAAGATAAATTTAAGGCTCAGCCTGATAAAGGACAGAAAGACATCAAAGATTCAGAATGGATTTTTGGTGTCTTTTTTGCGTTTTAGGAGTGCCCTGCAAATAAATAACTTCTCGGAATCTCAATGAATGTGATTCTAACTGAAAATTGACAACTG
>CAOXUF010000273.1 GCA_948560485.1 uncultured Eubacterium sp. | reverse complement strand
GACATCAAGAATCGGCGGGAGCTTTGCTCTCGCTTCAAAATGATGTTCTATGTAACGGCTTTGAAATTCAAAGACGGGACTGTTATCGCACCCAATCACTCGCTAACAGTACCAAAACGCATAGAGTGGTGGGTGACGGTATTTCCTCTTAGCATACCGCCGGCTTTAGGTGGCTTTGCCACATCTCAATCTTACATCGTATTCAGTTGTCCCCCTCATTTAAGGGGATCATATTATACCATAAAACCCGTCGTAAATCAAGAAATTTACGACGGGTTTTGAATATTTTTCGGATTTGTGGGAATGCTAATTTGTTATAAATTCCAAAAATGCCTGAGAGATGTTTATTCTTCCCGCTACCGTTCGTCGTTTGGTTGTTGAACTGTTCAACCAAGGATACCACAAAGCAGATAATTTTTTAATCATATCACCACAATAAATAACGATATAGTGATATATGATTGACTTTAGATGATTTCTGTGTTAAAATCAAGACAACTCAATTGATGAGGTGACATATATGGCAGTACAATATACAAAACTTTGGAAAATGTTAATTGATAAAAAGATGAAGCGAACTGACTTAATTGCATCCGCCGGAATAAGTGCTAATATTCTTGCAAAATTAGGAAAAGACGAGTTTGTTTCAATGGAAAGTCTCGAAAAAATATGTAAATCTCTTGATTGTAATATAGGTGATATCGTTGACTTTGTTTTTGAAGACACAAACTATCAGAGGTAAGCAAAATGAAAAAACAGAAAAATTTGGCATTTAGTGCAGAAATGCCATATGATCTAATGTATCAAGCGTCCCGTAAAGAAGCGAGTAGGAAAAAACCTGTGTTTTTCATCCATAAATACTTTGCACGTAGAATAACAGCAAATTTCAGAATGGCTCTTTTAGGATTTATGGCAAACCAAAATGATAGCATTTTCGAAAAATTCTACACCAATTCTGAAGAGAGCTATCAAAACAGAAATCTCACCATACTTGATCCGTTTATGGGTGGGGGAACAACAATTTTCGAAGCATTGCGATTTGGGTGCAACGTAATCGGAAATGATTTGCAACCATTGTCATTGTTTGTTACTAAGGCATTGGTTGAACCTGTAGATGAAAAAGCTGTTAACAATACACTGAAAAACATGGAATCCAGTGTTGGACAAAAAATAAAAAAGTATTACCATACGCAATGTCCTGAATGTGGAAAGACAGCAGATTTAATGTATGCTTTCCATGTAAAAAAGGCAAAGACTAACACTGAATGTAAAGAACACAGATTCTTCTCCAGTTTTGTAATTGCATATAAAAACGATGAATTTATTATTGTTTGTCCCGAATGTGGTAAGCTCCACAAAACTAAATTCGAAAATGGTAATTTCGAATGCGAATGCGGATGGTATCTTAATTCGCCAAAGGATAGCTATATAAAGAGTGGTGCATACCATTGCCCTCACTGTGAAGAAGAGAAGCTGTTAAGTGAGTATGATTTAGAATCCGGCTATCCTTTTGATACAGATATTGTAGCAATAGAGTATTGTTGCCCACATTGCCATTCCCACGACTATAAAGCACCAGATGAGGAAGATATAGCTTTATACAATCTTGCTTGTAAGACATACCTCCAAGAAAAAGATACTCTCCCCATCCCGCAGCAATCAATTCCAGAAGGATATAATACAAACCAAATTATCAACCATGGCTATCGCTATTTCAAAGATCTCTTTAATCCAAGACAATTATTGTGCTTGGGGTATTTACTTAAAGAGATTAACGATGTGGGCGATAAAAATGTTCAGCTCTGGCTTCAGCTTGCTTTTTCTGGGATGTTGGAGATGAACAATATGTTTTGCAGATATCAGCAAAATGCATATAAAATCTGTAATATCTTTTTCAATCATGCGTATGTTCCAATTGCAATGCCTGTTGAAAATTGTGTATGGGGGGCGAAACTTGGCACTGGAACGTTTATTAAAACGGTTCAGAAAATCCTGCGAGGTAAAAAATTTAACACTGGCATTTATGATTTGTCAATTAAAAAACTCTCTAATGGTCGATATGATTCAGTTCAAGTTATGACCGACGACAAGGTTGTTGCATATCCTGTAGATGATATATCTAAGATTGATGGTACTCATCCGGTATTAAAATGTGGTGATTCTAGAAATCTTGATTTCATCCCAGATGAATCTGTTGATTTGGTACTCACCGATCCTCCATACGGTGCCAACGTTATGTATTCAGAATTGATAGACTTCTTCCATGTATGGAATCATCATAGTTCTTTAGCAGATGAGATGGGATTTATAGAACCTTTGTCTCCTAAAGCGAATGAAATCATTGTCAATTCTGTTGCCGGAAAAGATTTTACCTATTATCAAAATGGTATCCAGTCAGTTTTTGTACAGTGTCATAAAAAACTTAAAAGTGATGGATACTTGGTGTTTTCTTTCCACGACAAAAGTCTAGAAAGTTGGTTGTCGGTTTTGGAAAGTGTTTATTCTGCGGGATACAATCTCGTTAAGGCGTATCCTGTGCAATCTGAAACAAGAACCGGTGCACATACATCAAACAAAAATTCTATCGGTATTGATATTATGTTGGTTAGTCAAAAGGTGGAGCGAGGAAATATTCAACTTCAGCTGATCACCGATGATTTCCTTAATAATGTTGTTAATTCGGCTCGTAAACATGTTATCTTGACATTAGAACGGCTTCAGAATGTGAAAGCTGAAATTACAATTCCGGATATTCAGAACATTGCAATTGGTGAGTTCTTTGTACAACTAAAGAACTATTCCGACTACGGTGATCTTGCAAAGATGAACATCGTTAAAGTGCTGAGAGAATTTCTTGACAGTATAGAAACCCTTGCCGAAAACTTTGATGTAACCCAAAAGCGCAACGGTTGGTGGTCAGAGCTTTATAAAGAAAAGTGGAATGTCTAAAAAACAACAGTCGGAGAGTTGCTTCACGCCGCTCTCCGACTGTAATTTTTATTCTTTTTTCTTGCGTTTACGAGGCTTTTTATATTCATAGATAAGTTTGAGTTTGTGATCTCGTGCATCCTTATCCAATTTTGCCTGTTGCCCTGTTTCTTTTTTCTGAGGAATCCAATCTTCGTGATCAATCCACCCAAAGCGGATTTTCTTAATTTGGGGATCGTGATTTTCATCGGTATACTTTTCAAAGTTTACACCGATATAATACCCTTCTTTCTTCTTTCCTGAATTATTTTCGCTGTTCTTCTGTCCATAACTACGATTTCCGTAAAGATTTGTTCCATCAGAAGAAGTTTTAATCTCAATAGATAACTCATCATCGGGATTATATACTACATCTTTTTCGGACTTTATTTTCCCTTTACGAAAATCCTCTGGATGTTTTTGGGCAAGTGTAACAGGAATTAGCTCATGGAGAAATTCGCCCATAACTTGAGGTTCCGGAAAGACATCAACGCCAATTTGGAGTTCTCCGCCTATCTTTGTCTGCTTGGTTTTATCCCATGCTTCCTTGACGCTTTCAATAATATCATTCTCAGAAACAGGGTATCTCTCTACAATTTCATCTGTAATGCCATCCCATTCTTGGATGTCACGTCCGTCGTATGGAGACTTCATGCTGAATCTTCACCCCTTTCCTATATCTTTGCTAATAAATGAAACATTTGACCGC
>CAOXUF010000272.1:1069-3685 GCA_948560485.1 uncultured Eubacterium sp. | reverse complement strand
GACTTAAAATCCTGTTGTGGCAACACAGTACCGGTTCGATTCCGGTCACCGGCATTGAAAAAAGCAGGATGATGAAAATCTCCTGCTTTTTCTTTATGCATTTAATGAATGATATTTGACAGTAGTCGACATATTATGTAAAATAAAAACATTAAAAAAATATATATAAATAATAGGAAATAAGAGGAAATAAGAATGAAGATAGGATTTGGCTGTGACCATGCGGCAATTGATTTGAAAAATGAATTAATTCAGTATATGTCAGAAAAGGGTTACGAATGTGTTGATTATGGAACCGGTTACGATGAAGATGGTGAGATTATAAAATGCGATTATCCTGCAAAAGGAGAAGAAGTGGGACGTGCAGTTGTTTCCAAAGAAGTAGACTATGGTGTGCTTATTTGTGGAACCGGAATCGGAATCTCTGTTTCAGCAAACAAAGTGCCTGGAGTAATTGCAGCAGTTTGCAGTGAGCCATATTCTGCAAGATTGACAAAGCAGCATAATAATGCAAATATCATTGCATTTGGAGCCAGAGTTGTCGGTACAGAATTGGCAAAAATGATTTTGGACGAGTTTTTTGATGCTGAATTTGAAGGTGGAAGACATCAGAGAAGAGTAGACATGATTCGGGAGATTGAAAATCGCTAATATACAATAAATAAATTATGAAAAAACGTGGGATAAAAAATGATAGTAATTAAAGAAGTAAAGACAAGAAAAGACTTGCGTACATTTGCGGGTTTTAATGAAAAAATGTATCGGGATGTACCGCAGGCAATGCCGGATTTGATTTCAGATGAGATGGCTAATTTTAATCCAAAGAAAAATCCGGCTTTCGCATATGCAGAGTCAAGACAGTGGTTAGCATATAAAGATGGCGAATGTGTCGGACGTATAGGTGCAATTATCAGTCATAAAGCGAACGAAAAATGGAATAGGAAAAGAATTCGATTCACAAGAGTAGATTTTATAGATGATTACGAGGTATCAGCGGCACTGTTTAAACAGGTCGAGGACTGGGGAAGAGAAAAAGGGCTTGATGCAGTTCATGGACCAATGGGATTTTGCGATTTGGATCAGGAAGGTATGTTAATTGAGGGGTTCGAGTATGATGGTATTTTTATTACTATCAACAATGCCCCATATTATAAAGAACATATGGAACGTCTTGGTTATGGAAAATCAGTAGATTGGATTGAGAATAGAATCAATATTCCAAAAGAACTTCCGAAAGTTTTTGAAAAGATGGAGGAACGTGTTCTAAAGGAAAATAATTTAAGGGTTGTAAAATTGAAAAACCGTCTACAGCTTAAAAAGTATATAGGTAACGTTTTTTCAGTGATTAATGATACTGCAAAAGTGCTTTACGGAGAGGTAGATTTAACAGATGAAATGATTAAGAAATATGTTGGACAGTTTATTCTGATGGTAAACGTACGATTTATTTCTCTAATTGTAGATGAAAATGGACGAATGGTAGGTATTGGTGTGACAGTTCCATCTATGGGACAGGCCTCCAAAAAATCACGTGGCAGATTGTTTCCTTTTGGATGGGCAAGATTATTATATGCCCCATTTTCTAAACCGGAAACATTAGAATTATATCTGGTTGGTGTGTTAGATGAGTACAAGAATAAAGGACTGCCTGCTGTTTTAGTAACGGAGATACTGAGGGCTGCGATTAAAGATGGAATGAAATATGCAGAGACCGGACCTATGTTGGAAGATAATATAAAAGTTCATTCATTATGGAAGAGATTTGATAAGATAGAGCACAGACGGAGAAGATGCTGGATTAAGGAATTGCATTAATTTAATATAATAAAGAGTTTGTTTTCAAAAATGTTCGTAGAAAAACAAACTCTTTTTTCTTATATAGATTATATGAAATTATTGATTCTATTAATACAATAAAAAGACAGGAACAAGTAAAAAAAAAGTAAATATTGACATATTATGTACTATTATAGTATAATCGCTTTATTACTTTAAAGCGTAACGGTTTAAAGTGCGACGAATAAAAATATTAAAAAGATGGAGGGAACATTATGACAGAGACATTATGTTCAATTATGCTTGTTGCATTTTTTGCAGTGATGATTTTTGTAGGATTTTACACAAGAAAACATGCAACAGATGTTAACGGATTTGTTTTGGGAGGACGTTCTGTAGGTCCATGGCTTACAGCTTTTGCTTTTGGAACATCTTATTTTTCGGCGGTTATCTTTGTAGGATATGCCGGACAGTTTGGATGGAATTTTGGTCTTGCGTCTACATGGGCAGGACTTGGCAACGCTTTTATTGGTTCGCTTCTTGCATGGAACGTACTTGGAAGACGGACAAGAGTTATGACACAGCATATTGATGCAAAGACTATGCCGGACTTTTTTGGAAAGAGATTTAAGTCTACACCACTGAAAGTGGCAGCATCAGTTATCGTGTTTATATTTTTGATTCCATATACAGCATCTTTATACAATGGTCTTTCCAGTTTGTTCGGCCTTGTATTTGATATTCCTTACTGGGTTGTTATTGTTGTTATGGCAGTTCTTACAGGAATCTATGTAATTTTTGGCGGATATATGGCAACCGCCATTAATGATTTTATTCAGG
>CAOXUF010000272.1:0-1059 GCA_948560485.1 uncultured Eubacterium sp. | reverse complement strand
TGGTATTTGTGCTGTAATTGGTGCAGTGCTTATAGATAACGGTGGTCTTATTGAAGCTACAAAGAGTCTTGCAAGTGTAACAGGGGATGCAGGATGGAAAGGAGCATATACTGCCTTTTTAGGACCGGATCCATTGGCATTATTGTTCGTTGTTATACTTACATCACTTGGTACATGGGGATTGCCGCAGATGGTTGGAAAGTTTTATGCTATTAAAAGTGAAAAAGATATACATAAAGGAACAATTATTTCTACCGTTTTTGCAATTATTGTTGCGGGAGGATGTTATTTCTTAGGTGGATTTGGCAGATTATACAGTGATAAGGTTGTTATGAATGAGATGACAGGAAAGCCGTTGTTTGACACAATTATTCCAACAATGCTTTCAACTTTGCCGGCATTGGTTATTGCGGTTGTTATTGTTTTAGTATTGTCTGCTTCTATGTCAACTCTTTCTTCACTGGTTCTTACATCGAGTTCAACATTTACGCTTGATGTAATTCAGCCGGCATCAAAGAAAGAGATGTCAGATAAGAAACAAGTAAGTATTATGAGATTATTTATCGTATTCTTTATTCTCGTATCGGCAGTGATTGCAATTTTTAAAGATGCACATCCGGAAGTAACATTTATTGCCCAGATGATGGGTGTTTCATGGGGAGCACTTGCAGGAGCATTTCTTGCACCATTTCTTTATGGATTATACTGGAAGGGTGTAACAAAAGCGGCGACAGTTGTGTGCTTTGTCTGGGGTTGCGGAATTGCAGTCGTTCAGTTAGTAATTACACTTGGAGGAATTGATACTTCAGGATGGGGAACTGTTCTTGATTATATATTTAAGTCTTCTATTAACTCAGGTGTTATTGCAATGGTTGGCGGATTGGTTATAGTTCCGATTGTCAGTCTGTTTACAAAGAAGCAGAACACAGATGAGCTAGAAGAATTGTTTGATTGTTATAACGAGAAAACAGAAGTTCCGGTAAAAGAACATTTGAAATAAATTTCGGTTTGTAGGGGAGTGACTTTCCTGCTGAAGAAATACAGACAGAGAATATCTTC
>CAOXUF010000271.1 GCA_948560485.1 uncultured Eubacterium sp. | reverse complement strand
TAATTGTTTTTGCTACGAAATGTATCAAAATAATCTATGACAATATTTATCTGTTCTTTGGAACCCAGATAACCCGTATAAACAGCATCAAATTGAAATCCTTCACTTATGAAATGCTTTTTAATTCCGTTCATATCTTCTGTTAAATCCCTGAAAGTAAAGTTATCAAACATTGTATGTGTAGATAATACTGCTGTAGGAATAATGGAAGTTTCCACACCCATGGCAGAAATAATTGGCAATGCCACGGTCAGTGAACATTTTCCTAAACATGATAAATCCTGTATACTTAAAACTCTTTTCATATAATAAAACCTTTCAAATAATATTTTACATAATAAATTATATAAAGTATAATGGCAATATGGTATTGCCGATATTGCCATTATGTGAATAATTTATAATACCAGAGCAGAGGGTTATGCGTCTGAACAGAGTGAGGAAGGCTGGGAAAGAACTGGAGGAAACGAAATGCTTACTTATAATTTTGACAAAAGAGGTAAACAATCTCTATATGAGTATTTATATCAGTGCATTAAAGAGGATATTTTATCAGGAAAAATAGTAGCAGGAGAAAAACTGCCATCAAAAAGAGAGATGGCAAAGAATCATAATATTAGTATTATTACAGTGGAAAATGCCTATGCACAGTTGATTGTAGAAGGATATATTTATGCCAGAGAAAAAAGAGGATATTTTGCCAGCGAAATCAGCCGGCAATACATGAAAACGGGATTGCAAAAGAATAAGCAACAGAATAAATTAAAAGATAAAAAGAATATTAAAGATAGAAATGTAAGCCGGAGCAATGAAAAGCAGGAGTGGCTGGTAGATTTTAATTCAAACCATATCATGTACGACAGCTTTCCTTTTTCGACATGGTCGCGGATTATGAGACAGACATTACTGGACAAAGAAAAGTCATTTCTAAAGAGCCCAAGCCCTAATGGCGTTTTGGAACTTAGACAGGCGATTGCCGGTCATTTGTCCCATTTCCGAGGGATGGATGTAGAGGTAGATAATATTATTGTTGGCGCAGGAACAGAATATTTGTATAGTATTATTGTACAGCTACTGGGAAAGAATAGTGTTATCGCAGTAGAGGACCCAGGTTACAGAAAAATCAGTAAGGTGTATGAAAGTAACGGAGTGAGGTGTCTGCATCTTCCGATAGATCAGTCCGGTATTCAGATGCAGGATATGAAAGGGAAGAAGATTGATGGTGTACACATTTCACCATCTCATCATTTTCCGACAGGACGGGTTATGCCGGTATCAAGAAGGCAGAATTTATTAAACTGGGCAAGAGAGAATCATGGGTTTATTATAGAAGATGACTATGATAGCGAGTTCAGGTTTTCAGGACGTCCGATACCAACAATGGCAGGAATGGACAGTAATCATGTTATTTACATGAATACATTTTCTAAGACACTGGCACCATCCATTCGAATTGCATATATGGTACTTCCTGATGAATTGATGAAAAAGTATCACGAAGAACTTGGTTTTTATTCCAGCACAGTGTCCAGTTTTGAACAATATACACTGGCAAACTTCATTTCCATGGGATATTATGAGAGACATATTAATCGGATGAGAAATTATTATCGTGATTACAGAAATACAATTATAAGTGCAATCAAACAGTCTGACATTTATTCAAAAGTAACAATTGAGGAAGAGAATGCAGGACTTCATTTTATTTTAGGTATTCGTAAACAGATTAATGATGAGAAATTTAAAGAAATACTAAGAAATCATAAGATAAATATTTCAAGCGTGTCGGATTATTGTTATAATAATCTGGAAGAATTTAACCATAAATTTATTATAAATTATTCGGCAGTGGCGAAGGATAAGCTGGCAAAAGCATTGGAGATTATGAATGAAGCATTATAAAGAAGTAAAAAGATTTAAAATGAATATACCAAAGCCTGTAAGAATGATTATAGGTATATTAGAGCAGAATGGTTATGAGGCGTTTGCGGTCGGTGGATGTGTCAGGGATACAATTTTGGGAAGGGACCCGCAGGATTGGGATATTACCACATCAGCATTGCCGCATCAGGTAAAAGAACTCTTTCACAGAACAATTGATACAGGTATTCAGCATGGAACAGTTACGGTAATGTTACAGCGGACAGGCTATGAAGTTACCACATACAGAATTGATGGAGAATATAATGACAGCCGGCATCCGGACAGTGTAGAGTTTACTGCAGATCTGATTGAAGATTTGAAACGCAGGGATTTTACCATAAATGCTATGGCATATAATCCGACAGTGGGATTGGTTGATGCTTTTGATGGTATGGGAGACATAGAGAAAAAGGTGATAAAATGTGTCGGACAGGCAAAAGAAAGGTTTACTGAGGATGCACTTCGAATTCTCCGGGCAGTGAGATTTTCAGCACAGCTGGGGTTTGATATTGAAGAAAGTACAATGAATGCTATGGAGCTATTGGTGCAAAATCTTGAGAACATTAGCGCAGAGCGTATCCATGTAGAACTGGAAAAACTGATTATGTCAAATCATCCGGATAAACTGATAACAGCTTATCATGCAGGAATTACAAAAGTGATACTGCCGGAGTTTGACCGGATGATGGAGTGTCCGCAGAATACTCCGTACCATATGTATAACGTGGGAGAACATACGATTAAGGTTATGGAAAATGTCCCTCCGACAAAGGTGATGAGATGGGCAGCACTATTGCATGATGTAGGAAAATCGGGTTCCGTTACTTATGATAAAAAGGATCCGACCCGGATGCATTTTTATGGACATGCACATGTGGGAGCAGAGATGGTCGCTCCAATTCTTCGAAGGCTGAAACTGGATAATAAGACAATAAAACTGGTTGCAAGATTGGTAGAATGTCATGATGACAGACCTGTTTCAAAAGGGATGGAACCTGTAAATGTCAGAAAAAGTGTGCATAAGATAGGAAAAGATATTTATGAGCAGTATTTACAGTTGGTTTATGCTGATTTTCAGGGGAAAAGTCCTTATGGAAAGGAAAAAGGATTTGATGGATATTTGTATGAAAAAGAACAGTTTCAGTATATTGTAGAAAATGACATATGTACCTGTAAAGCAGAATTGGCGGTATCAGGAAAAGACTTGATTGCAGTGGGATGCAGTACAGGTTCTATCATCGGGGATATTCTAAAACAATTACTAAACAGAGTATTAGAACAGCCTGAATTAAATGATAAAGAGATATTAATGGACATTGCAGGAACAATGTTCTAATCTGATTATTCCCTTCATATTTTAGAATAATGCAAATAAGGTAACAGTTCAGCCATCAGCTCGAAAATCCTGCGGATTTCCTTCGCTGTGATGGCTCACCATATGATATAAATAATAAATATCAAAGAGTCTGCAAGCAGCCTTTTGACATTTATTATTTATATCGCAAGGCTGAACTGTTACCAAGTAAGATGTGGAGGGAACAATATGAATGAAAAATCATTAACAGTGTTAGAACAGTATGACTTAAAAATTAAAAGCACTTATCGGTTAAAAGGAAATTACGGTTGTATAACAGATGACGGAAAGTATATCTTACAGGAGTATAACAACAGTAATGACAGAATGAAAACCATGAGTGTTTTTTATAATTTTTTAGAAAATAATAATTTTGTTACAGACAGTGTAAAAGCAAATAAAGAAGGGG
>CAOXUF010000270.1 GCA_948560485.1 uncultured Eubacterium sp. | reverse complement strand
AGTGATCCAGCTCCTTTCGGAGTCCGTGGAAGTCCAGTTTTTTGTCCGCACCCCCTGCTGTGAAAGAAATCGCCGAGCTTAACCGGAAACTGGACAACCTCAACCAATACCTTAACCGGACTCCGGCGCAACAGGAAACTACTGACAAGAAACCCGATAAAAACCAACAATCTCTCTAAATTCGACATCAAAAAAGGGGGTACCGCAACGAGGTTTTTTCCTCTATTGCGATACACCCTTATGTGGACGGCAGTCCCTATGTCCAGTTCTTTTTCATATATTATATTGTGTATTCCCTTATATCTCTCTTTCATGTACTTTAATTCACTTTCTAACTGTATTCCACTGTAATTCACGCCTGCCGATGTGTAATGTAAACTACTATTGAGGTGAATTACAATGAAGAGTGGAAAACAAAATCTTGCTGTTGCAGTTCGTGAAGCCCGGACAGGACTTGGGCTTTCACAAGAAAAACTTGCCGAAATCCTGAATATTGACTCACGCACCATACAGGGTATCGAAGCAGGACGGGGCAATCCAAAATTTGAAAAACTGTACCCTTTAATTACATACCTTAAGATTCCAGCCGATAAAATATTTTATTCAAATTATAAGAACGAAGCTCCAAATCTCCAGAAACTCCTTGCTCTGCAAAAAGACTGTACGGATCAGGAAGCTGTTGATCTGCTCCCTATGGTTCGTTATCTGCTCGAATTACTGCGAAAATAGGAACTCTCACCACTACCGAAAAAAATCCTTCTAATCTGAAAAAAATATTTTTTCCTGTCTTAAAGATGTAAGGGCATCTATCGGTATCTTCCAATAGATGCCCTTACTTTCCGATTACTTAATGTATGATCCTTTCTCTTTAGCAGTCTGGTATATCTACATATCTTAGCAGCATACTAAAATCAAGTAATACCCATTGCTCTTCTTCCGTAAAATATTGACTTTAACCTTTTGCTGCACCTGACATAGTGAATCCCTTAGACATATAATTCTGTGACAATATGTACAATAAAACAGAAGGTAATGCATATATAACAGAAAATGCTGCCAGTGGCCCATAACTGATGGAACCATGCTGGCCGAAAAACTGATACAGCAGAACGGATGCAGGTTGTTTTTCAGCACTACTGAGCAAAATATAAGGGATAAAAAAGTTGCCCCAGCTTCCTGAAAATGTATAAATAAATACTACACAGATACCCGGAAACATCAACGGGGATACTACCTTACGGATAGACTGCATTGTAGTTGCGCCATCCACCCATGCCGCCTCTTCCAATTCTACTGGTATGGCATCCATAAAATTCTTCATCAGCCATATGCCATAAGGAATACCAGCAGCAGATAAGTACAGAATAACCCCCGGAATGGTGTCTAACAGACCTATGCTCAGAAACATTTTATATACCGGAACAATCACGGCAATCATTGGAAGAGCCGTCATAAACAAAATTGAAATATCTTCCGGCACTTTTCTTCCCCTGTCTTGAAGTTCATTTAAAATAAGTGCAGCATAATGATCAGAAACGCAAGCCAAAGCTGTATACTCAAAAGATCTCTGATAGATTTCATCCATATTGGCTATTTTATTTTCGTTTGTTGGAATAACCCGTATAAAATCCATTTTCCCGACCTCAATTCCAGCCTTGCACATAGCCCTTTGATATCCTAAATACCTTTCATGATCCACATTGTTGTCTTTATCTGATACAAATGCAATTTTCTTATGCCCGCATGAAAGAATATATTGTATTATATTGTACATACCTTCCCTGTCTTCCAGACCAATACTAATGCAATTTTCAACGTCAAAATAATCATATACATCAATAATCGCCATCGGACGCTTGTAAGCTGCCTGAATAGAATAAATTTCCCCATCAATAAAGCCAACCATAATTAACCCATCCATATTCCATGACATAATATAATTTCTTAATTTCTGTATGTCATGCGCTGTATACACCATAACATAATATCCTCTTTCTCTGGCATATTTTTCAATACTCCCCAGTAATTCACTAATGAAAGAATCCTGAAAACGATTGTTCTTCTGACCATAATATGACCTTAGAACAACACCAATAATTTTTGACCTGTTACTCGCAAGATTTCTAGCGCTTATATTAGGTATATATTGATACTCTTCCACAATCTTTTGGATTTTTTCAGCAGTTGCAGGCGACACTTCGTCCATTTTGCCATGGATAGCGTTTGAAACTGTGGCAATACTCACTCCAGCTATCTCTGCAATTTCTTTAAGCGTAATCATATTATTCCCTCCTGGTATCTTCATAAATATTCAATGTTAAAAAATCTAATCCGAAAAATATTTTTTATATCATTTCATATATAACACATTTTCAAATGAAATAATATATTTTTAACTGTCAAATTACTTTTCTATTAGGAAGTTTTTCATCTTCTCTTCGTCTATTTTCATCTATTTCAAAATACTTCAATAAGGCAAAATACAGTTCTTCTGGACATCCTGATAAACAATCACTAAAATTTGAAATATCCTGTGCAGTATGATTGCTGTATTTCACTTGCACACGCCAAGATGGTCTATCCTCTGACTCTGTTGGCATATCCTTATCGCTTTCTTTCAACTCATCCCCACAAATACCCTCTCTCAAAATCTTCATGGCATTTCGCTCTGCATGGGGAAAGCAGACATTGAAAACCTCCCGTACCATTTCTGCCACTTCCGGGCAGTCATCCTTCATTTTGGCTTTCAGCCATTTCTTCTCACCCTCTGAAAGCCGCCTCATTGGGAAACTCATTAACCGGTTCATATCCATTGCCGCCGCTTTTTCCGCAACGCTCAAACGGGAACAGGCTTTGCAGATATGAACTGCGTGGCCTTTTCCGGAAAATTTCTCATTTGCCTTATATTCGCCGCATATTTTACAGTAATGCCCGTGCGGGCGGTTTTTCTTTTTTGACATCGCAGATTCCCCCGTTCCTGCACCTATTATACAGTGAACCGTCAAAATTTCAAAGATAGCTGAAAGTTATTTTAAAAATTCTTTATACCGAATATGCTATTCCGGCTGAAACAAAGAAAAACAGGCTTCCCCTGCCCGTATGGAAAACGGGTAAGGAAAACCTGTTTTTCTTTGTTTTATTCCGCTTCTGTCAATTCAAGCTGCTCAAATTCTTCATTGGTCATATTACGCAGCTTTTCGATCACCCTGCCGGACAGTTCCAGCATATCCGTATCCTCCAGATACGGCAAAGTTCTCTCAATATCCTCTATGACTTCGCTCCTGCTTTCTCCTGCGAAAACGCAGATTAAATTGCTTTCTTCCACGGTAAACCTTGTATCCATATCCTTACATCTCCCTCTGCTTATTTTTTATGTTTTCTTCCTGCTCCCTGCCCTGTCCTGCCACCTGCGCCTTTTTCTCCGCAAGGCGGGCTTTTAAGGACGGTTTTGCGGCCGGCCTGTCCTGTGCCTTTTTGTTTTCCTCTTTCTGCGCTTTCTCCCCTGCACCGTTATTCAGCACATTATCTTCCATGTTATAATTCTGTTCTTCCATTTCCGAGGTCTGTGCAAGGGGCTTGTACTCCGCCAGCTTTCCAAGAAACTCCATAGCCCGCTTTCTCTCCTCCGGCTCCGTTCCGTCCGCCGCTATGTCGGCAAACCACAGTGCCATGTCACGGGTATCTCTCTTTTTCAAGGCTTCCGGAATCTCTGATACGCTCTCC
>CAOXUF010000269.1 GCA_948560485.1 uncultured Eubacterium sp. | reverse complement strand
GAGTAAATCCACATGGAACTTTGTTTGCAAAACACTGTTTCTTTGCTTTTACTTCGTCGATACCGCCTTCCATAAATCTGACCGGTGTCATAAGTGATAAATCATATCCAAATACTGTATCAATATCATAAATGACATCCTGTAGCTTACCATCTCTGATTGTCAGATAATAGTAACCACCTTCAATTTCTGAAACTTCTGCAGAATCATCTTTAGACGCTCTTAATGTGTAATATGGAACCTTTTTATCCAGATTCTTAACAAACGCCCAACTCTTAAACAAGTTTGACATTTCCTTAAATTCTCCATTAGAAATTCCAAATGTAATAATCTTTGGAAGTCCGTCAATTACTTCTATCTCCTTAGCTGCATCTGAAATATTTTTTACAGATACCTGTCTGATTAATGCACCAATACTCTCATTTGGAAGAATAAAATAATTTACTGTAACCTCAATTCCATATTTTTCATTCGTCTCAATAATTTTAAAACTATTCTTATTCATTCTGATCTGACGTTTTGCTTCTTTTTCATATCTGAAAAATGGCTCATAATATTCACCGTCTATTTTTAAGAAAGTTCTAAAACCTTTTACTGCTGTATTTTCAAAAGCCGTATTTGCTGAGTTAAACTCCATAATGGCATTGCCCTTATTATCAACACCAAAACTGTTCATTCCCTGTCCTCTGTTTGTGTAAAATGTCCACATTGGAATACCTTTTACACCAGCAAGACCTGGTAAAAAGCTTGAAAAAGCTGGCATTTTATCATAATCATCAATTACAAATGTCTGTCCTTCAAGTCTATAATTCTCCATAATAATCTCCTTCTACTTGCGTTTTCCGCATGAACTTCTGTAAACCATTTTTGGTGAAAGTTTGGTAACTGTTCCACCCTTATCCCCTTCATCATTCAATAATCTGAAAAGTTCGTTTGCGCTTGCACTTCCCATTTCTGTAATCGGGCTGTGTACTGTTGTCAAAGGAACATGATAATACTCACTAATTGTACTATCATCATATCCTATGACACTTATCTGTTCTGGAACTTTTATTCCAACATCCTGAAATGCCTTGATACATCCCCATGCCATTTCGTCATTGGCACAGAACATTGCATCCGGCAACTTAATTCCGGTTGATAACACTGAACGCATCTCACTGTACGCCAATGCTTCCTCATAATAGCCTCTTAAAACAATGTCTTCATCTATTGGTAGATTGTTTTTCTGCATCATATCTACATATCCCTGATAACGATGCCTGTCATCTCCTGATTCATTTCCATGCATATAACCAATTCGTTTATGACCTAATTTTACCAGATAGTCTACTGCCATAGAAGCTCCTAGTCTGTCATCGACCAGAACACCGGAAATATTTTTTCCTTTGCTTGCTCTGTCGATGAACACCATCGGAATATTAACTGTGGCAATCCGTTTTACATAATCCCCTGTCAAATCTTCATGGTATATAATAGCTCCAGCAACGCCTGACGCAATAATCATTCTGTAAATTTCATCCGGTGAATTATCATTACTTACATAAATATTCAATAAGTAATTATTTAATTTACACTGCAGATGAATTGCCTGAGTTAATACTTTATAGAAATCACCTTGTAAACTTGTTAAAAAGAGGCCAATTGTATTTTTCCGATTGGACTTTAATAACTTCGCATTCATGTTTGGTATGTAATGAAGTTTTTCTACCGCATCTAACACCCTCTGTTTTGTTTCTTCGCTTACAATATCTGCATTATTGAACACGTTCGATACTATAGATATCGCAACACCTGCTTCGCGGGCAACATCCTTTATTGTAACCATACAATAACCTCCCATTTTCATTCAATCAAAGCGAACACGCAAACACGATACTCAAAGTATCATGTCTGCTTTTCGCTCATTACTTTTTACTGATATACTCTTACATAGTCGATATAGAAATAGTCTTCATATACTTTCTCTGTTGCAGTATTCTTTACTAAATTCCAACCATCCATTGTAACCTGGCCTGCTGCGTTTCCACCAATTGCACAGTTTAAGATAAAGAAGAACGGATGATCGAATTCTCCACCCCATACTTTATCGTAAATACTCTTGCTGTAGATACTCGGATCATATTTTCCTTTATTAACACCATCTACTGTAAACTGAATATATTTCTCTGTCCAGATAATCCCATATGTATGGTATTTCTCTGCACACTGTGCCTGTGTTAATCCTGTCTGGTAATTCTTATTTCCATGTGACCAAGACTGATTATTAAAATACTCACAGTGAATTGTCTGTGGCACTCCACCATTCATTGCTTCAAGAATATCAATCTCGCCGTCATATGGCCATCCTCTGGAGTCACCAGTGCCATCGCCCAACATCCAGCCGGCTGACCATGTTCCACCTGCCTTTGCAGCCTTCGCTCTGATTTCCATTCTTCCATATTTAAATGTCTTCTTTCCTGCTGTTTTAATTCGGGTAGATGTATACTCTGTCTTCTGTCCGTTTTTCATGGCTATTCTCGGGATAATAACGAGACTTCCATTTTCAAACTTCACATTGTCACCAGGTGTATAATACTGTAATTCCTGATTTCCCCAGCCACCTTGACCTGTTCCTATTTCATAAGTCCAATTGTTCATATTCAAAGAAGTACCATTAAATTCATCAGACCATACTAATTTGTATGTCTTTACACTCTTAATATTTGAATATTTTGCACTGACTTTTTTCTTAGCATTGTATGCCTTTACTTTGAAGTAATGTGTATAACCCAAAGCTAGATTCTTAATTGTTGCATTTGTTTTCTTTACTGTTGCAACTTTCTTATACCCGCTATTTTTCTTTGTTGAACGATATACATAATATCCTTTTGCTCCCTTAACCTTTTTCCAAGTTATTTTAGCACCATTCACAGATATTGGCTCAGCAGATGTTATTTTAACGTCTGCAAGATTTACTGTTACCTTTGAAGTTGCTTTACTGCTTCCAACTTTAATTGTAATTTTACATTTACCCGGAGCAACCGCTTTGACTACGCCTTTTTTGCTGACTGTTGCAACTTTCTTATTACTTGTCTTAAACGTTGCGCCTTTTTGTTTTACATAAATTTTTTCTGTCTTTCCAATAGTCAAATTAATTTTTTTGCCTGATTGGATTGTTACCTTCGCATTAGCCTCTGTAGGATTTATAGAAATCACTGTAACAACCATTGCCAATGCTAAAACAATAGATAATACTCTCTTCATCATCTTCATAGTTTTACCCTCTCGTTTATAAATATTGGGGAGACACAGGAATCTTTTGATTCCTGTCTCCTGTTATCTTATTCACCTGTGATACCGGTATTTTCGATACCCTCGATGAACTGCTTCTGTACACATGCATATAACAACAATAACGGTGCTATGGCAATTAAGGTTGCCGCCATTCGGTTCGCTTCGTTTACCGAATTTCCGGCAGATGCCATACCATTATCAAACATCGCCAGCTTTCCAGGCAGCAATGTGAGAGAATCACCTGTCATAAGATTTGTAGTATAAGTCTCATTCCAGTTAAATACAAACGAGAACAAGAATACTACAAGAATCGTTGATATAGATAATCGAATCGCTACATGATAAAACACTTTTAATGAACCTGCTCCATCAATCATAGCTGCTTCATCTAATGATTTCGGAATCATATTAAAGAAAGATCGGAAGAGCACACGTCTGAACTCCAGTCACGAGATTCCATCTCG
>CAOXUF010000268.1:2432-3774 GCA_948560485.1 uncultured Eubacterium sp. | reverse complement strand
GTGCATCTAACACATCTTCACTGATTTTTGGCAGATGATTGTCCTCTTTTTCTGCCAATTTCTCCATTTCTACCACAGGCAATGCAGTTTGCCCTCGTAGCAGATTCTCCATCTCGCTTCTGAAACGCTCCCAATAGTTTTCAGATATCTCCGCTTTATTCTCTGCATTCGCATTTTCAAAGTAGCGGACAAGCGACTTGATTATGACTTTTGAATAAGTCTTCTCCACCGACTTGTCCATTGTCTGCATATAATCCCATGCTTTCCTATGTTCCTCTTTATCGAGATTGAAGCGGATATTGATATTTTTTATCATGATGCCTTTCCTCTGCTCTGTGTCCGTTTCAAGGTCTGTAATGCCAATACTTCATACCCTTTTGCTGTTGCACAAATATCCTGAATAATCACTACTCTGTCCGCATCATATTCCGCAAAATTCTTTATTAAACAGCCACCGCCGCCTATTACATACAGTTTCATCAGATCGGGATTATAACCATACTCCCGCAGCTTACTGAATACCTGATTTACATAATCCTTTGCCACCTCTGAAACCGCCTGTATGTACCGTTCAGGAATATCAGCAGTTCCTTTGCAGAATATTTCCTCAATAATATGATCCGGAACCTCGCACTGACAATTTCGCATAACCTCATTTCTTGCTTTTTTCATACACTGATACACGCCAAACTGTTCTGTAAAGATTTTGCCCGCTAAAGGCTTCCCATTCTGCATAAATGCCACATTCATTGTCCCATTGCCGATATCCGCCAACACTGTATTTCCTCTGATATCTCCATCATAATTGATAAATGCGGCATACCCCTGTGGATGAATGGAAGCATCCGCAATAACCACGTGATAGGAATCTCCGTTATATTTGAAGTGTACATCCTTTTCATGCAGCAGATACTCCCGAAAACTTTCTTTCTGTTCCTTTACCCAAAACAGCGGCACTCCGGCTGCTAAATGAAGAACTGCCTCATGCTTTCCTCTGAATTTAAGTTCTTCCGCAACAGCCGCAAGCGTTAAAATCCAATAATCCTCATCATTGATCTTCTGTACCTGAAATTCCTTATGACCGCCGCCGATTCCGTATTCTTTTCCTTTGTATTCTAACGCTGTCGCTCCCAACTGCACCTCTTTTTCCACACTGGCTGCAAAAACCCTGTGCGCCGTTTTCATGTTTCCATATCCATGATCCACGCCTAAAATCAATTTTCCGTTATAATATAATTCCTGCATAATCAATTTCTCCAATCTTTTTAATGTTTCTTACTACAATACGAGATTGCTTTCTATACCTCGTTTCTTCCATTACCGTACTCATAATAATTTACTT
>CAOXUF010000268.1:0-2422 GCA_948560485.1 uncultured Eubacterium sp. | reverse complement strand
AAGGCATCCGATGCCGCATAGATCTTGTGAGACATAGGCTCTGAGTAATAGATCTGGGCGGACACCTTATTGTGATATTTCCAGTCAAAATATGATATTGTTGACTATACTTCATTTCTGCCATTCCCGTATTCATAATAATTTACTTCCGCACTGTAATAATTACTGATTGTGTTTGGTGCATTATAAAGCGCTGTCAGCAGATATGCTTTGATATTCGCTATATGGGTGGTTGTCTTTTCCATACTGTCCAGAACATAACGGATATGCCTCGAATCCAGCTTTAGGAATTTCCCTTTGACTAACTCATATGGATAATCTGCACCGCCGATAAGGATACTTTTTCTTTGAACTGCCACCACATCTACGATGATTTCTACCAGCTCGTCCAGCAATTCGTACTGATATTTCATATCCGCTTTCAGAATCTTATAATCTATATTTTCTTTCACAATCTGCGTATAAATCTCTATCGCATCCATCTGATCCGTATCTGCTTCTCCCTGATTGATGGATAGATAATCTTTATTAGTAATCTCTATGGTATTCTTTGTATTAGTCTCCCCTTTCAGGGAGAGACCTGTCACCTTTGAAGTGGTACCCTCCCTCTTTTCAGGGATGCCCCTCCCTCCTTCTACGGATAGAGGTATCTCCTTTGGCGGGGAGAGGGTATTTTCCTCAATCTCTTCCGGAAATGTCACTTCATACAGCCTCCTTGGAATTAATTCGATAAACAGCACATTATTCAAAATCTGTCCTCTTACTTGGATTGTCTTAAAAATACGTTTGATAATGCCCATGTTTTCAAGAGCCTTTACTGCCTCTGTCGCCTGTTTCTTTGATAATCCAAAAGTTTCTGCCATTTGGTCATAGCTGCGCTGTAAGTAATCATCACGGAATTTCTTTTTCATGCCGATTAAGTGTCCGCTTTCTTCATCCCGTTCTTCTTTTGGTCGATACCAATATACGATGTCTGCTAAAATATGAATCGCATTATTATGTGGCGCACCATTCGGGTATCTGATTGTCTTAAACCACACCATAGGAATTACATTTCCTGTAAAATTCATGGTTCCAACTTCATCCACAATGGGATTTCCCGTTGAATACCGAAATGTCTTTTTATATCCCATCCTTTCCCTCTTTCCGCAATTTATTATTTACTTCAAAGAGAGCCTTTGTTATACTGAAATTGCGATGTGAGTATAGTAAGGCTCTGCTTTGCTTACTCCGAAATGCCCTTGTTACCAGCAGGGGCATTTTCTTTTATTCCTGCCATCTTGTCCAGCATATCCGCCACTTTTTCCTGTTCTGACGGGTATAAATGTCCATAAGTATTCAATGTGATACGAATATCTTTATGTCCAAGACGTTCTTTAATAATCATAGGCTGAACCCCAAGATGTATGAGGTAGGCACAACTTGAATGTCTTAGGTCATGGACACGGATATATTTGACTCCCGCTTTATCCACATGGCGTTTCATCACATGCTGTACTGCCTCCGGCACAACTGCAAAAATCCTTTCATCTGCGGGCAGCTTATACATAGATGCCATATATACTTTCAGTTCTTCCGCCAAAAATTCAGGAATGATTACCGTCCGCACAGATTCCCTTGTTTTAGGTTCCGTAATCTCGTCTTTTCCCTTATGCCGGAAATATGTCTTAGTAATAGATATTCTCCTGTTTACCGTGTCAATGTCCGATGCAGTGAGCGCTAGGGCTTCACCAATCCTGCATCCGCTGTAAAACAGCAGATCAAACAAAACGTGATACTTACTCCCCAAATCAAAAGTTTCGATAAAACAATTAAATTCGTCTAACGTCCAGAATTGCAACTGCTTTTTATCTGCATCTGCCCTGCCCATGCGCTTTACTTTCGTGCAAGGATTATCTTTTAAGTTGTAAATCTTTATGGCGTGGGTAAATAGTGCCGTCATCTGATTTTGAAGCATGCGCTGATAGGTTTCCTTAAATCCTTTGGATCGGATCTCATTCTGCCACTGAATAATATCCGCTGGTGTAATGCCATCCATAGCCTTATTACCCAACAGAGGAATAATGTGATGTTCAATCATATAACGCTTATTCCGAATCGTGCGCTGCTTCAATTCGCCTTCTTTATCCCTGAAATATACCTCTACAAAATCCACCAGCTTCATGTTCATATCCGTTTTTGATGCCAAAAGCGTATTGCGCTCCCATTCCAAGGCTTCTTTTTTACTCACAAATCCCCGTTTCTTCTTATGCTTTTTCTTACCCTGCCAGTCCTCCACCCATATCTGTGAAGTCCATGTGCCTTTTTCCGTATCTTTGGATACTGCCATTCTATAATCACTCCCTTCTTTATCCGATATTTCTTTTGCCGAAGTAAAATCTTTCACTCCAATATGTACGGGGTACTTTTGCCTGTACCGTCA
>CAOXUF010000267.1:1980-3778 GCA_948560485.1 uncultured Eubacterium sp. | reverse complement strand
TTGCCTTTATTTCTTTATTAATTACAGAAACATCATCTGTTGGGCTATATAAATTAATAGTATCTCCAAACAATTTAATATCCAATGCCACAGCCTCTGATTGTTCTGATTCTAAGTCATCTGCATTTACAGCTACAACTTTATAGTAATAGTTGTATACAGAGTCTGTCACTGTATCCTTATATGAATTTGTATCTGTAGTTCCTATTTTTGTATATTCGCTATACTTACCTGTTGAACGATATACAATATAAGATGTAGCATACTGTGCTTTCTCCCATGATACTGTAATATCCTTTCCTGTATATTGAATATCTAGTCCTGTCGGTACTGCTGCCATCGGTGATGTCAGTGTTTTTGCACGAAGAACTTCGCTAAAATCTGACTTCACATCTTCTGCGACAGTTACTACTTTATAAAAATATGTTTTTCCTGCATCTAATCCTTCATCCTTATACATATTTAATACCTGCTCTGAAACTTTAGTATATTCACCATCTTCTGCATCTGCTCTATAAATTTCAAATCCTGTATATAATCCTGATGAAACATTTAGCTGTAATGTAACGGAATCCATTGTTCTCTCTGAAACCACAACCTCTGCTGCTTCCGGCTTTTCGCTATAATTCGCCGGAAGAACAAATTTAAATTTCTGTGCATCTCCTACCGTTTTTGAATTTGGTTTTAATTTGTTATCGTCTGTTGTATCAACAGTAACATAATTATCACCATTCGTAGATAAAATTGCGATAGTTCCGTCTGACTGCATTTCTAATTTTACAATCTCCCATCCTGCTGTAGCATTGCCGCCTGTAGCAACCATACCACTCGCCTGTCCCTGCACAGACTGATTGTTATATGGTGAACGAAGTGCCACATAGCCCGGAAAACGATTATCTGTTCCTGCTGCTGTATAATAAAGTGCTGAATTTGGCATTGCTTCCACATCATCTAATAAACTGATATCTCCGTTTGCTTTCAATACTTTTGTCGCTTCGTCAATCTGAACTACTTTTCCAGTGCTGACTGACACCAGGTACATATACTGGGAATGTCTTCTTCCATCTGTCACAATTGGTGTTTTTGTCGTGTCCGGTTCTTCTGTTTTCGTTGTTTCAATTGGTTTTGATTCATCTTCCTTTGATGTAGTTTCCTGATTTACAGAAACTGTTTCTCCATCAGATGTCTTTAAATCTTTGTCTGTATCCAAAACCGCAGCCTCCAATATCTGCATTCCATACTGAGGTGTCTGCGGATAATAAATTCTTACATATCTTACTGCCCCTGACACATTCGACACATCGTCAATCGTCATTCTCTCTTCATCCAACTGTGTGTTTTCTCTCTCTGCTACCGTAGTGAAATTCTCACCATCTACAGAATACTGCACACTGTATGGTCTGCCAACTACTGATGCAATTGTCTGATTTACTGTTCCGTACCGATACTGTACCACTACCTTGTCTATAGTAGATGCATCATATGTATCACCTAAATCAATTGTTGCATAACTTTCTTCATTATAATTCCAGCCCTGCTTTGAAATCGTCACCTGTATTGCTGCATCCTGTGCCCCTAATACACCATCCGTTAATCTGGATAAATCTCCCTCCACTGCTGCCGGGTATGCTGTAGACTGCTTGTTTAAAACTACATTATACTCCGCACTGGCAATCATATCTGCCAAAGATGTTTCTTCGGCATTGGTCTTATCATGATATACACTAATAGATGTAACCACTAATGCAAGACTCAATATGACTGCAATTAATTTGGAAATTTTATTTTTCATTTGTAT
>CAOXUF010000267.1:0-1970 GCA_948560485.1 uncultured Eubacterium sp. | reverse complement strand
GCCCTCCTTTAACTTTTTGTACGTTAATTCTATTTTATAAAAATACTTTTATTTTGTATATTGACAATTCTATTCAATTTCCTTGACCATTTATGACCTTGTTGATATATTAATCTTATCAATACATAAAAAGGATGTTTATTATGGATACAAACGAATTACTAGATGAATTAAAGAAATTTAATGAACATGAATTGTTTTATAAAGACTATTATAATGCAAAACAAGGAGAAAACTTTCAGGAATATTTAGGAAATCTGGATAAAGAATACATTAAGGAACAATTTTTGATTGTTCCTGAAATAGAAGGAGGATTTATGCCTGATTCAATTGGTGATGACGCTTTCTTTTTTGACGATAATGATAAGAATAATGTTATATTAAGCAAGCATAACAGATATACTCCTGTCTTTTCCCACCAACACCAGTTTTTCGAACTGGCTTATGTTCTCCAGGGCTTTTGTGAACAGACAACCGGACACAATCACTTTAAATTAAATGAAGGAGATCTTTGTCTGATTTCCCCCTACACCAAACATTCCATCGGTGTCTTTGATGACAGCCTTGTAATTAATATTTTAATACGTGGCAGTACTTTTGAAGATATCTTTTACACGACGCTAAAAGACAAAAATAAACTTTCCTCATTTTTTAACAATTCTTTATATACGAAAAATTATAATGCACATTTAATTATTTCTTCGGGGAAAGATTCTTTTATTAAAAATCATATTTTATCAATGTTTATTGAAAATATGGAGAAGAAAAAATACTATGAAAACATTCTGAACAGCGGTCTGATGATATTATTATCGAAACTTTTGCAAAATTATGAGGATACGATACAACTGCCGGTAGAAACGCAAAAAAGTTCTGCTGCTTTTTCTGATATTATGGCATATATTGACGAAAACTACCAGACAGTATCATTGAGTGATATTGCAGATAAATTTCATTTTTCTACTGCATACTGCTCAAGATTAATTAAGAAGCATACCGGAAAATCTTTTACCCAGCTACAACAGGCAATCCGCTTTCGCAAGGCATGTTTTTTTCTTGAAAACACCAACAAATCCATTGCCGAAATCAGCGAGCTCATCGGATTTAACAATGTGGAACACTTTAACCGGCTTTTCAAAAAAATATATGCATCTACACACGGACAATACAGAAAAGAAAAGAATTAATATAAAAGTGAAAAAAATGTAACCATAAAACGGCTACATCTTTTTCACTTTCTCATAAGGCAAATATCCTCCAAACAAATCCAAGGCACTTCCTATTGTATAATCTATTTTTCCCTGAGAGAGTTTTTTGAATCTCTCAATATTTTCAAGAGATGCAATCCCTCCTGCATATGTAATTTTAATTTTATCAAAACCGGATATTATTTTTATCAATTCCTCTTCCATACCACTTCCGGTTCCTTCCACATCTACTCCATGAATTAAAAATTCATCACAATATGCAGATAATTTTTCTAACAATTCTATTGTGACTGTTTCTTCCGTAAATTTCTGCCATCTGTCCGTAACAATATAATATTGACTGCCTCTTTTTCTACAGCTCAAGTCTAAAACAATATGCTCTTTCCCCACTGCCTGCACCAGTTTTTCAAGATTCTCATAATTGATTTTTCCATTTTTAAATACAAAGGATGTTACAATTACGTGCGTCGCCCCTGCTTCTATCCATGACACAGCATTCTTGTCATTAACACCACCGCCAATCTGCATTCCTCCCGGATAAGCCATTAATGCCCGGACAGCCTGTTGCTTTGTCATTTCAAAATATTCCGAGTCTACAGCATTGAGCAAAATAATATGCCCCCCTATGAGTCCATCCTTTTGATATAGTTTTGCAAACTCTGCTGCACTTTTCCCTGAAACAAAGTTTTCCTGTGCCTGGTTTCCTTCATCTTTCAAGCTGCCTCCCACTAATTGTTTTACCTTTCCGTTATGGATATCTAT
>CAOXUF010000266.1:872-3813 GCA_948560485.1 uncultured Eubacterium sp. | reverse complement strand
AATGAGGAGTTTATTGAAAAAATCAGGGAAGAATGTTTTGGTAGTGGATTTTGATAGTTCTGCAAATATTACCAGATGTGTAGTAGAGGATATGAAAGAAGTTGCGGTCAGTATTGGTGACTTGATGATGAATCAGATGGACGAAGAGGAACGACCTAATCCGGCTGAGTACATTATTAACAGAAATGGAGTTGACTTTATACCATCATCCAAAGTGCTTTCTGCGGTAGATGCGAAATTAAGATTGGAAATGGGAGCAGAGAAGATTCTGGCATGTATTCTGGAACCGTTAAGAGCGAACTATGATTATATTTTGATTGATACATGACCGTCATTGAATACCTTAAACATCAATGCACTTTCCGCTGCGGATAAAGTGATTATTGTGGCAGATACGCAGTTCTGGGCAATGACAGGGCTGGAAGATTTTCTTCTGACAGTAAAGAAGATTAAGAACCGTATCAATTTCAAATTGGATGTGTCCGGGATTCTGCTGACTATGTGTGAAGAGAGAACCAATCTTTGTAAAATTATTACGGATGAAGTGGAAGAAACATTCAATGGAAAACTCCGTATTTTTGGCAGCAAGATTCCGAGGACCGTAAAGGTTGGTGAATCAGTATATTATGGAGAACCATTATTGGAATATGCACCGAGAACAAAGGCTTGTAGAATGTATCAGAATTTGGCAAAGGAGTTGATTGCAGATGAAAACTAATGCACCAAAAAGAAAAATGTTTCAGGATGCGGTGGATTTAGTTAGTCCGCCAGAAATGATAAATTCGTTGAATGGAAGTCAGACAATGATTTCTGTGGAAAATATAGTTCCATTCCATAATCATCCGTTCCGACTGTATGAGGGGAAACGACTTGATGATATGGTGGAAAGTATCAGGGAGCATGGGATTCTGATTCCGGTTATCGTACAGAATGTAGCAGAGGGATATGAAATGCTTTCCGGTCATAATCGCTGGAATGCCGCTAAAATTGCGGGCATCACGGAAATTCCGGCAATCATTAAAGAAAATCTGACCGAGAGGGAAGCGTATGTGTATGTGATAGAGACCAATATGCTGCAGAGGTCTTTTGATGACCTCTTGCCATCGGAGAAGGCAGCAGTATTGGCAGAGCGATATGAAAAAGTCATGTGCCAGGGCAGACGAAATGACATTCTGGAAGAGATTGCAATGCTAAATGGTATGGACGCACTGGAGACTTGTGGACATGATGTCCACAAGTCAAAGAGTAGGGATTCCATCGGAGAAGACTATGGTATGACCGGACGTAACATTGCAAGATATATGAGATTGAATCAGACCACAGATCAGATTAAGGAAATGGTGGATGATGGAGCAATGCCAATGGTAACAGCCGTGGAATTATCCTATTTGTCAGAAGATGAACAGAGACAGGTGTGTAAATCATTGGATGAGCAAGGTGAAAAAATAAAGAGTGCTCAGGCCGCGGCATTACATAAAGAATCCGGTTCTCTTACAGCAGATAGGATAAAAGCTATTCTGACAGAGGCGGTAAAAGAAAAGCCTGTGTCTGATGCAAAAATGTTTGCCCAGATTAAGAAGAAATACTTTAAGGGTAAGACCATAGAAGAAATATTGGAAGTTTTGGAACAGGCATTAACTACATGGTTTGCTGGAGAGGGGGGAGCTAATGTTTGATATAAAAGATTTGGATGCGATTTCTCAGGAGTATTTTAATATAATCTGTACCGGTGAATATGATGTGACAGTACAATCAAAAAATACTGGTCATTTTTGGTATTTGCATAATGTGACACAGCCTAATGCAAATACATGTGTGATTTTTCATAAACACAAATATTCCCATCCATATCATTTGTTTGGGAGAGCGAATACACTGAGACGGGCAATTCATAATATACAAAGTCATGATAAGTGGCTATTGCAAAGAGAATATAAAAGAAAAACTTTAAAAAAATAAAGATTTCACTAGAATAAAGTGCCTTTTTGTGTTATATTAGAAAAAGTGGGTTATAATGTTCTTTTTTGATAGGAGAGGCACTTTATTTATGACAGTAACGTATAAAGGATTGTGGAAATTATTAATTGAAAAGGGGCTTCAAAAACAAGATCTAGTAAATCATGCAGGGTTAAGTTCTGCAACTGTTGCCAAAATGGGAAGAGGGGAGCCTGTTTCTAATAAGGTTTTGGTAAAAATTTGTGACTATCTGGAATGTAATGTGAATGATATCATGAGTTATGAATAGTGGTGTCGATGAAAAACAGGAGTCCGTTTTTTTTGTACAGTGGGAAATGTATTATTAAGAAGTGGAGGTGAGTTACAAAATGCTGCATAAAAATTATGATGTAGAAACAGAAGAAATATACTCACCTGATGAAGATGAAACGATAGAAAAGCGTAATGAATACTGGTGCGCTGAATGCAAAATAGAAACGTAATTTCCTATTTGGTAATGGGAGATAAGATGACAAAGGCAGAGTTAGCCGATGTTAAGACAGTGTACGGAAATGCAAAGAATAATCCTGACGAACCTTTGCCGGCAAGGGTATAACATACGGGAGGAGGAACGTCAAGTGGAAAATGAAAAAAATTTTGAAATTTTTGTTATTAACGAAAATCAAGAAAAAGCGTTTAAATTAGTAAGAACAGAAGGGGTTATTCAAGCGGAAGTCAAGACAAAAACGAGAGATAAGAAAGTTCCACCGCTTATTTATGTTGATGCAATTGAAGTGATTGATCAGGTAGCTGCGGCCATGAACAGAGAGGAAAGATTGCTTGCTTATGCGAAGTTAGCAGCTAGACTTAATAAAAGTACAGATTTATCATGAGCCGAGCGTAGATGCTTAAGTGACGTCTCTAGCCGGAGTTTCTTCCATAGCTAACCCTGAAAATGGGCGTAGTGGGACAACTCCGGCCTTTTTTTAGGAAAGGAGGATTACTA
>CAOXUF010000266.1:0-862 GCA_948560485.1 uncultured Eubacterium sp. | reverse complement strand
CACGACGCTCTTCCGATCTAGTTCAGGGATATGATACCATATCCATGTTGCCCACAGTATAAAGCAGGTGTGGAGATGAGTGCCCACGGACGGGCATCACATCCATGTCCAAATTGCGGGAAATTCGTTGAGTTTGACTATGACAACCTGACGGCTAAAATAGTTAAGCCGTTTCGTGGGGCAGCTCATAGATTTCATAAATAAAGTATCGTAAAGTGTCATATCACTGAGCCGATAGGGGTCCTTAGTAGATCACCGCTGAGCCAGGATATGTTAGAACACAGAGTGAGTCTGTGTTCTAACATATCCTGGCTTTTTTGTTTTAAAACTAAATCATATGCTTCGTTGGGATTTCCAGTAGCGGTAGAAATGAATTGATAAAAGAACGTTTGTTCGATATAATTGTTTTATCGCTAGCTTAGGTGCCAAGTCACGGAACACAGTGCAAAGGAATAATAAAAGACTATTATCAACGGTCAGTTTGACATCCCTTTTAGCTGGCCTCTATTAGGAGGCGAAATTATGCAGGAAGTGCATGTGGCTTGTCCATGTTGTAAAAATAAACGATTGTTTGACGCAGATCTGGATACAGAGGGTATTATCAAAATAAAGTGCCCTACCTGTAGAGTAGTGATAGCGGTCAGCTTTCATAAGAAGAAAATTCGTACTGAGCGAATCGGTGTATGAGCAATCATAGCAACCAAGGCCTGACGAAGTATAGATGCTAAAGAGCATCTGTATTTTGTCAGGCCTTTTTCTTTTGGTCTGGTTTACAAAATCGGTGCAATTTCCTTTTTAGAAGATTGGGATTGAACCGGATGATATAGGATTTGTATTTTCCGGTTGAGCATCCATCCGATGT
>CAOXUF010000265.1 GCA_948560485.1 uncultured Eubacterium sp. | reverse complement strand
CAGGATAAGCTCAGACAATGGATTGCGGAGGAAGAATCATGAGCATAACAGTTACCATAGAAAAATAATTTGAATCAGATATTGAAGCTTTTCTTATATCAGCCGAAGGCGGATATACAAAGGGAAATGGAACATATAACCCGAATCTGCATTGAACGATACAGCAGGGATTCAGTATGCGGAAAATGAAGTAGAGTGCTATAGACAATGGTATTATTCTGCTGATACGAAAAAGTCAGTGGATATGGTGCTTGTAGTTAATGGTATATTGTAGCGGAAAAGTATCAGACAGGGTTTGATGAGCCGCTTTTACATACGATGATTGTAGACAAGAAGTTAAAGAATGTGAAAGCAGTACAGACTTTATCCCGGCTGAATCGCACTTGCGAGGGCAAGACAGATACCTTTGTGTTGGACTTTGTAAATAAGGCGGAGGATATCAAGGACGCATTTCAACCGTTCTATCAAGAAACATTTTTACAGGAAGAAGTAAATGCAGATTTGCTGTACCAGACACAGCGGGAATTGCGGGCGTATGGTATTTACTCGGATGAGGATATTAAAGCATTTACAGACGAGTATTACAAAAAAGGCAGACAGATACGAAATTTGATTAAATGGTATAGTTACATATCGCAGATACTTCGGATGTTTGATAAAGAGTTGCAGAAGGAATATGTATTCTGCTCATACTTAATTGGTTTATTGCCGAAAGACCCTGTGGAGTTGATTGACTTGGAGGGTAAGCTAAAGCTGGAATATTATAAGTTGCAAAAGACATTTCAGGGTGAAATTACTTTGGAAGAAGCAAAGACTGTATATGTTCCGGCAAAACATAAAGGTGTTAAGGGGATGGATATATGGAGACACAGGAGTCATATCAGAGTTTGTTTGAGGATACGGCTAAATATAATGCGATTATGAGTGCGTTGGCGGAGATTGTGTATCGGGAGATGAGGAAAAAGGACATAAAGGCTTTGGATCAGACGGGCGCTTATACATATGAAATGCCGCAGAATTTGTCTGTGGTGGCGGAGGCTCTGGTACGGTATGGAAAAAAGGAAGGGTAAAAGTAGAAATAATATAAGTTATAATAGTGCTAAAGAAAATGTAGGTAGGGAGAATATGGCAATAGAAATATGTATGACGGAAGCGGGCATTGGTGATTGTATTTTGATAAGGTGTGGAAAATCAGAAAAAAAGTAAATATTCTTATAGATTCGGGGCAGGGAGAAAATGTTTTTGATTCAGTATTAAGGAGAGTTTTGCGAAATGAAGAAAAAGTTGATCTGCTTATTCTGACACATGATGATAATGATCATGTGAAGGGTGCATGCAATTTATTGGAAAGAGTGAGCAGGGTAAATAACGGAATAGAAAATCAAGATATACCTGCAGGAAGAATATTTTCAAACCTTACGGAAGAACAGATTGTTTTTAATTTTGGCGGAAACGGAGCTGAAGCTTTGCTGGCAGCCAGGGATATAAAAAAATTGGCTTGTTCACTTAAGGAAAAAATAGATTTTCATAAGTTGGGGTTTGTGTTAGCGGATGATATGGCAACTGACGAAAGACCGTTTCCGAATGTAATACAGCTTAGATGGGAAACTACAGACAATATATTAAGCAGTAATGTTATTCGGAGTCCTAAACTATCGGATTTCAATACTGAAATGGAACATTTAGAAATAGTAATTTTAAGTCCTAAAAAAGAAATGCTGGCAAAGTATATTCAAAATGCATGGAGTGAACTTAATAGAGAAGAACTGTTGAGTGGATGCAAGGTGGATGATAAGAATGAATGGGAGGAATCAATACAATATTGGTTCGAACATCCTGTGCGGTTTACGGGAGATGATAAAATGGCGAACAATGCAAGTATAGCTTTTTTGCTGATATATGATGGACATTATATGCTGTTTTCTGGAGATGCATCATCTGATCAAATGGTAGAAGCAGGTAAGGATTATCTGCGAAGAATTGGTAGAGAGGAAGAGTTTATAAAATTGGATTTAATTAAGTTGCCTCATCATGGAAGCAGCCATAACTTGAGCCGTGAATTTCTAGAGGTGTTTCGAACGAAAAGGTATCTCATAAGTACTAGCGGACATAAGGGGTATAAACATCCAGGGAAAGGGGCGTTGGCACAAATTGCGGCTGTACTCAATTGTGAGGAAACAGCAGAAATAGCAGGAAAATAAACCTGGTCAGTTGGCAAAAACAGAGGTTTTTTATGATATACCTGAGTGTACTGGTGAAAGAATAGCATGTCCTGTTTATTGGAAAGGACGTTTTTGGGTGATTTATGTTTACAGAGTTATTCATGATTTGGTGGGGGAGAATGATAGTATAAATCTAAATGGGCAGGAACTGAAAATAGAATACATATGTACTGAGGGAAACGGAAAGGCAGATATAAGTACAGTAGTAGCTTCAGCAATCAAGCAAAATATACTTGGAAATCAGATAAAGGGAAATTGTATTTTGGTTTGGCAGAGCGAAGAGTATCCCAATAGAAGAGTATTTCCAACAAGGAAATTTAAAAATATTGTGAAAAGTATTGCAGGAGGAACCGCATATGGAATGAACGGCAAACCTGAAAAAGCAGGATATGATTTGTTGGCAGGAGAAATGAAGACTAAAAATTATGGAATATTTCATATAAAATATTTACTGGAGCAGTTGGAACAATGTCAGACAATGGATGAAGTCGATAATAAGGTGAGGGAGGTTTTGGAGGATGTCTGGAAATAGCAATTGGGTCAAAAAAGATATTTTATCAGAACTGAAAACTGAAAGCCAGGAAAAGATAACGAGTTATTATTGTAGATGAATAATAATTACATGGTAACGGCACGGGATGTTGTTGAAATGCTCGGCGTTTCTAAGGGACACGCATATAAGATTATCAGACAGTTAAACAAGGAACTGGAAGATGGCGGTTATATTGTAGTGCCCGGCAAGATACCTAGAGCGTATTGGAACAAGAAATTTTATGGGTATCAAAGCGGAGCGACAACAGCTTAACAGATGGTCGGAATATCATTCACTTATCGGATATAGAAACAATGCAATCTATCTGCGCAATTTCTTCTCTGCCAAAATTTCATATCCTTTTGCATTGGCACAAATATCCGTAATAAAAGTCACTCCTGCCTTCTCTCCTAAATCCGAATAATTAGATTGATTTGTGGGAAAGGAATAAATTTTATGAGAGGAACATATCGCTGTACCAATGTAAAATTCTGCATGGAAGATGAGAACCAGCGCAGGGCATGGGAATATCTGCATGGAAGATGAGAACCAGCGCAGGGCATGGGAATATCTGCATGGGTTGAATCGCAGGGATGGCTCTTATGGAAAAGTGCTTGCGGATGCGCTTATTGAAGTGATAGACAGTCAAAGTGATGCTCAAAATGCGATGAGAAAGCGATTTTTAGGTAAACAGTGTGAAGACTCAGGAGACGAGATTAAGGAGTTTGCAAATAAGGTCGCAGGGGTTGTGTTGGAGGGCATAACCGATTATTTTGCCGACAAAGCTGTTTTTTCAAGGTGCAGAACAAGGAACTGTTGAAGTGCAAGTATCCAAACAGGAGCAGGAAGAGGAGACCGCGGAGGATATGTTGGATTTTGCTTTTTCAATGGGATAGTAGGGTACAGAAAAAAAGAGCGGAAATGGCATCAAGTTGACACCCAGTTAACAGTAAAAGGCTATTTGGGGTGCCAATTAGGAACCGCATTAGGAATAAGCAGGCATTTCACCTGATCCAGTCATTTGCGCCGGGAGAAGTGGATTTTGATACGGCTCATCAAG
>CAOXUF010000264.1:3058-3819 GCA_948560485.1 uncultured Eubacterium sp. | reverse complement strand
GGAGGTAACAGGATACCACTGTGCACTGTGTGTTACTATTTACGGGCCGCAATTAGCACTGGAGTAGTGGATGCTGCTAAAATTTGGCAGATGACTGTTCTGTGAGAATGCAGATATTCCAGTTCAAGGCCGGACTGGTCTTTAACTGGAATATCCGATGATCTTATTTGCAGCAGGTCCGAATATCAAATTCCGGGTTGAACGCATAGAAGTTCTTGCTGTCTAAGTGATCTTGAATAATTCGGAGGGATTCACCGAAACGGGAGGATTGAAGTAGAATTACCGGGGAAAAGATAGCGGTTAAAATCCGCTTTAGATTTTCCATGTGATTTCAATATTCCCGTTTGCTATCTTAATTACTTTGATTAAAGTATCAACGACTGTCTGCTTATCCTCAAAGGAAATCTTATCCCATTTCCCTACATGGTCTGTTATCTGTCCGATTTTATCACCTGCTTTAGAAACGGTGAGAGAAAGAAGTTCTTCCTGTAAGGTCTGTCGTTCAGTGTCTAACTCGGAAATCTTATCATTAATGTATTTCATCAAAACAATATTGGCGTTCGCCACTTTTGAAAGCAGGTCGTTGATTTCCTCGTCGATTTGCGTCAAACGGATTTTTATTTTTGATAATTGGGGATTTGCCCCAGCGTCTTTTCCGCTGGATAGCTTTTTAAATTCTGACAGTTTATTACGGATAGCGTTCAGCATGTATTCTTCCAGAACGTCGGCATAGATGGTACAGCCAGTTCCTTTGCAGGCTC
>CAOXUF010000264.1:1808-3048 GCA_948560485.1 uncultured Eubacterium sp. | reverse complement strand
TTCAGACGTGTGCTCTTCCGATCTCACTACTAATGCATAACCGCAATTACCACATTTTACTTTCCCTGCCAGCCATGAATTTTTAGCCTTGCAGGTCTTAGTTGACTGGCGGTTATTCAGACAGCGTACCCGACATGCTATCCATGTCTTAGAGGGGATAAATCCCTTATGTGGCGCTAACACAATTTCTTTATCAGCAAGGTCGCATTGTTTTCTGGTCTTTGATACCGTTCCTTTGTAGAGATAACAGGCATTGTAGCCGGTAAAATCACTTACAGGATTGAAGATATTCGCACCTTGACTTTTGTAGAAATTGTACACATCAATATCCGCTTCAACATAAATAGGATTTCTCAACATTTCACTTAACCTTGCGGTACTCCAATTGGCGCCTCGTAAGTTTTTAATACCGTGATTATTAAGATACCGCATAATTTCACCAAGCGAATTTGACGGGTCGGCATACATGGAATAAATGAGTTTCAGTTGTTCGCTTTCCTTTGGAACTTCTTCATACATGGAAGTGCGGACATTATCAATTACCGTATCCACGAGCCGGAAACCATAAGGAATACGGCCACCCATGTAAAAACCATGCTTACACCTTGCATAATAAGCGTCCGTTACTCGTTTCTGTATTGTTTCTCGCTCAAGCTGTGCAAAGACAATACAGATATTCAACATAGCTCTGCCGATTGGCATCCCTGTATCGAACTTCTCTGTTGAGGAGACAAATTCTACATTGTATTTTTGAAATACTTCCATCATGTTAGCGAAGTCTAGTATCGAACGGCTGATACGGTCTAGTTTGTAAACGATAACTCGCTTGATTTTACCAGCTTTGATGTCAGACATCATTTTTTCAAAATCCGGTCTGTTTGTATTCTTTCCACTGAATCCCCTGTCTGCATATTCGATATAAGGGTCTCCATGGGTTTCATATTTACAATATTCAAGCTGGCTTTCAACAGATATACTGTCTTTCTTTTCTATTGATTGGCGTCCATATAATGCGTCATACATCATCTCTTTGTCCTCCTGACAAGGATGTATGACATAAGCCGCCCACACTTATATTACGCCATCGAACATACATTCTTTCAACAAAATCAATCATATTTTTTAAATATCTGGAATAATTGTTTTTCAATTTCCTGTCTGGTGGTTTTCTGTGATTGTTCTGTATATTGTGGGCGGCGGTTGATTACAATTAGTTTCATTTTTTGCTGATTGATTGTAT
>CAOXUF010000264.1:0-1798 GCA_948560485.1 uncultured Eubacterium sp. | reverse complement strand
TCAATCGCATAAGATATTTTATCCTCCATAAAACATACCCCCTGGCAGGTGCTTTTGTATATCTTATGAAAGACAGCAAGTACACTATAACAATAAGCCATTGCGGACATTTTCATTTTCGTCAAGTACCTCTTTTTTGGTGCGGACGTGCTTTCCCTGCTCGTCATAGAACATATTGCGTGTAGCGGCTTTTTCTATAGGTTCGGGTAACAGTTCCCGTTCCGAAAAAATAAGGTGGATATGGTAATTTGTCTTTCGTTTGTTATGGTGCAGTGCTGATACACACTCCGCACCATACTTTTCCCTAAAACGGTCTGTGAAAGGCTGCAACAGCTTGTCTGGCTCGTAAAGGATTTAGAGTGTCATTTTCTATTACTTTTTCATCCTCTCTATCACACAGCTGTGCGGTTTGTTGGCATTGTCCCGATTATAATTGATTCCTACAGCCAGTATTTCCCCCGCATATCCTTCCAACGCCTGCGTATACTGCCTGTCTTTGATCTGCTGAATTGCCGTATGAGCCGTCTTGTCATATTTTAATTCTACAATAAGCGCCGGTTTCTTTACGGAAGGCAGCGGCAAAAATACGATATCAGCAAAACCATGTCCTGAGGGCAGTTCCCTTATGAGCCTGTAATTTTTTCTTGCGCTGTAATATGCAAGGCCAATCGCACACGCCAGCGAATTTTCGTCGTTATAAGTCAAAATCGAGGCCGCTTCTGTATGCGCCCTGTCAAGTCCCTCGGCAACGCTTCCTTCATCCCCATTCAGCGTATCTTCCAGTAATTTGTCTGACGCCTTCAAAATGCGCACAATTTCCGGCCAGCCGCTTACACTCACGGCATTTTCAAACTCTCCGATAATTTCCTTATTGGGGATAAACGCTTCTTCTTTTTTGGAATCATAGGCAAGGTATCCCAAATGAATCAACAGTGTAAGCACATCATCTTTTGTCCTGAAATTTTTCATATCATTCTGGAAACTCCGCATATTGACTTTGACGCATCCGCCGCCGAGCATCTGTACAATATCTGACTGAAGCCCGTCGAAATCCATATCTATATAGATTTTCAGGGCTTCATAGGTCTCCGTTATCGTCCAATAGTTTGAAAACTCCCCGCAGATCATTGCCTCCACAACAGACTTTGGATTATATACATGCCTATATTTTTTGAATTGATATCCGTCATACCAGCTGCTGGCTTCTGTAAAATCCATACCAAAGCGTCCGCACAGCCCTTTTACTTCTTCTTCTGTAAAGCCGGTATACTCCTCAAGACTTTTTTGATTCGTCATGGAATATTCCCAGAACATATTTAGTGCCGAATGTTGGCCATACTTTTTTACAGGAAGAATACCGGTCATATACGCAAGCGCAACATACGGCTGGTCTTTTAAAAGATTCCTTAAAAAATCCAGATACTGCTTTTGCAGAGTTTCCAACTCCTGCTTTTCACGCATGACACAGTCCCACTCATCGATCAGAAAAATAAATTGTTTATCCGTTTTGGCGTAGATTTTCCGAAACGTAGCGGCAAGCCCCATTTCACGCCCTTTTAAAACAGTTCCATACTCTTCGTTTAATTCTTCCAGCACTTCCTGTTCCAGATATTCTGTAACCTTACCGGAAGACGCCTCAATCAGAAACTGCTGCATATTCAAAAAAACGACATCATAGCGGTTCAAATGCTCCTTATACGTTGGATTCCCCGCGATGCTGCGTCCTGCAAACAATTCTTTGGAATCGCACCCGCAGCTGTAATAAGCCGCAAGCATTTTCAGAGCCATGGATTTTCCA
>CAOXUF010000263.1:1267-3821 GCA_948560485.1 uncultured Eubacterium sp. | reverse complement strand
TTTACGATATATACTTCCGCTCTCATAATTTCTATATTTTTCTATGCAAAAACTTTGCACCCTGAGCATGACTTTCGCCAGTTACCTGAACCATTTGGAATATTTTTGCATTATTATCCCTCTATGGATTTTATTTCAATTTTCCGGATTCAATCTTTCTCTGAAATGCCCCCAGACCACCTTTTGTGTTTGTTCTATACTATAACAGAAACACTCCTTCCGGCTTAGATACTTAATGACCAATGTTTTGGAAAATCTGCGTAACTTTATTTTTATTTTCCATATTGTTTTAAAAACGCTGCTGCTTCTTTCTCTGACAAACTTAACTTTTCCTTCATCTGCTTTAAAATTACTGCATCATCTATCCCTGCCTCCTGGTTTAATTCAATGATCATCTTGGCCTGGCCCTGAAGCATTCCCTGACTAATTCCCAAACTTATTCCCTGACTTCTTCCCCAATCGATTAATTTTTCCGAAGCCGTTTCAATAACCGTACCACCCATAATATTCACCAACCTTTCTTCATATTCGTTTCCATCCGTAATATGCATAATAATTGTATTTACAAATCCCATAAGATCTATCAGTTCGTCATCTGCCAATTCTTTCTTCTGATGAAGACCCACCATCACATCCCTAAAATAAGTCAAATCTTTCATCACATCGTCAATGTTACTCCCCGATACAATCTCCCTCTCATATCTTGCAATATAAAACGGAATATAAGGAAACAGACGCTTTCCTACTATCGATTCCCTTGTAAATTCTTCCAAAATCACGTTGTCAGACTCGTAATTTATTTTCTGGTCATCAGGAAAGATAAATGTAATTTGTGTTGTCTTTGGCGTTTTATCTGTTCTCTTAATATAAATCACCGCAAATCGCGGCATTCTTATCGTTGCATGACCAATATCCCACAATGCAAACTGTTTGGCAGTAATAAAAGCGTACTCCGCAATCCGTACAGCCATCGAACCATCATCGTAGCTTTGACATTCCAAAAGATAAAGCTCATCCTCAATCTTCATCAGGAAATCGGAGATCTGCTCTTCAATCTCCTTACTGCCATCTGCGGTTTCATTTTCAGTCAGATAGCCTTCCGAGAGCAAGGTTTCAGCCTTAGCATGTATGGGATAAGATTTTCCAAAAATATCATTAAATAACCGGAATGAACAGGCGTTTGTGTTTCGTCTTCATCGTCTTAAAAACATTATCATAGTCAGGTGTCTTCTTCATGATACTCCTCTCTTGTATATCATTTGTATAAGTACATGAAATCCTATAATTATATCAATAGATTTATTTTATTATACTATACAAGAAAGTAATTTTCAAGCTGTTTTTTTACCATGCTACATTACCTGTACATTTCTTTTTTATCGCCTCAGATACACTGCAAACATATAAGTACTTCTTTAATCATTATAACAGGACTTTGGCAATTCTTTCATGAAAAACCCCTCTCGTTCCTAAATATACGGGATAATCCAGAGATAGGTTTAATGCCTGGATATCCGTATGCTCATTGAGGCAGAATACGGGGATTTCTCCTATTATTTCAGGATTTTCCTCATCGTTATCATAGAAATAGGCTTCGATATGGATGTCTTTATTCAGATAACACATGTATGTAGCTAATGTTTTGGCGCGGGAATGGGCACCGAAAATGTATGTTTTCTTTTTCATACTCTCACTGTTTTCTGTATTCTTGAAAACAAAAAAGAGGCCAAAACCCGCATAAGTACAGGGTTTTTTGTCTCTTTTTATTTTGCAGGTGTCGAAAACGGAAGTATAGCAAAAAATTTATAAAATGCAAACAAGTAAATTACACCAGTAAATCACAAAAATCTAAAGGGGTAATCGCCTGAATAGTTGATTCTTTAAAATCTTTCACGTTATTCGTCACTATATATTGAGCATTAACTGTTTCTGCACACTTATTTTGAAGACAGTCCTCAAAATCCCTAAAATTTTCCATTTCGACAGCTTTTGCTACCTGATCATGACTTGCGCCAGTTACCTGAACCATTTGAAGTATTTTCCGCATCCATATACGACGTTCAGCACCATCAGGAATAAACTTCCGTAATATATACCAAATAATGGAAACCGAATGAAAAGCCATATAACCTTCTACTTTTTTTGAATAGCACATTTCCATAATCTTATATGCATCACGATAAAAAAGTTCTCGGGAAGCCACGTAGTCAATAATAACATTCGCATCAACTAAAATTACCATATTTTTTATCTACAGCCTCCTCCCACAGCTCTCTTACATCAAAATTTTTTGGAAAATAAGTTTTTGTCCGGATTCTCATGTCTTCCAGTTCTTTCATAAAATCTGCGCTACTTTTTCTTTCTTTAATCAATTCTTCCTGTTTATTCTCTGGAAGCATAAATCTTTTCATAAAATCCATCAAAAAAATAATATTATCCTCTGACAAACAATTAATCATCTGCACTGCCTGTTCCTGAATAGACATCATCCATTCTCCTTTCTTTTTATTATTCTTCTATGGATTTTATTTTAACATTAATTCTGATGAATGAC
>CAOXUF010000263.1:329-1257 GCA_948560485.1 uncultured Eubacterium sp. | reverse complement strand
CCGATCTTCTATTGTGACCTGTTCTCTAACCTTCCCTCCTAAAAATACAATCAAGATAAATAATTTTTATCTGCATAGACTGTATTAAATTCTTTACAATTTTAAATCAGATAAGAACTTTCAATACACCCATTACTAAACTAAAAATTTAATTCCTGTATAGGCAATTTTCAGTTTTGTCTTATTATACATGAAATAAAGAGTTTCCAAACTCTCACCAACATATCCGATATATCGATTAGAAACTTTCTTGCCATCTGAATCATTAAGTTCCTCTATCCTGAATAATATTGGAAAAAGCCAGGCACAATACTTTTCTAACACTTCTCGTTTGGCAAGAATAATATTATAGTTATAGAGATATTCCTGCCCAAGAATATCTTTAAAAGCCTCTGCATATTCAGGATAAAGTTCACGCAATGCTTCCAATACCGCTCCCCATTCATCATCCGATAGATATCGCTTGTGATGTACTTCTATATTAGGATCATATGGCATAGGATATGGTAGCACCACGTCAATAGCATTATCTTTTAGGCGCAGAATATCATCATCGGACAAATCCAATTGTCTTCTATAGTGAGCCAGTCCATAATAATCGTCACTTTCCTGCATACACAAGTGATTTTTCCATATCCAATACAGCCCAGTTAATTCAGAATAATTTCCATTTTTTTCCGAAATGTTATCCCCTTGATGATCTTTATAGTCAGACTCAATTTCCAACGAACCTGCGCTTCCAACCTGCAATGTTCGTATGTATTCCTTATCCTGATATTGTGTTTTAAGAAGCTTATCCTTAGAATGAATCATCTTAAATACATGAAGCTTGACTCTGCTATGTCCCACCACATATGCTGCAAGTGGTAAAAATTTCCCTGATCTAAGAAATGCATTACGCACCAATTCTGCCCATCTAAGAGAATCC
>CAOXUF010000263.1:0-319 GCA_948560485.1 uncultured Eubacterium sp. | reverse complement strand
CAGACATACATAATGATTTATTCCTGCCCTGTTCAAATTTGTTTCAATGTCCTGCATTACATTTTCTGGAGTTGCTATCAGCACTTCCAGCTTTTCCATTTCATCCTGAGAAGTTCTTTCCAAAAAATCATCCAGTTCCATAACAGGAATGCCCCCTAATGTATGAGTATTTGTCCCCATTTCAGAAACAATAAAGCCTAAAATTTCCTGTTCCGAAAACAGTTCTTTAATCGCCTTATATGTGCCAAAAGCTATGCTCTGCGCCCCATAAATTGCCAGTTTCATATTAAATTCACCCACTTGTAAAAATTGTTTATTT
>CAOXUF010000262.1 GCA_948560485.1 uncultured Eubacterium sp. | reverse complement strand
TATAAATACTCTTACAGAAAGGAAGAACAATGGCAGATCAGGCAAAATTTACAGGAACAGATACTTATGTGGCAGCAGATGATTTAATGGCATCCGTGGAAGTGGCAATGGAATTGCAGAAACCGCTTCTTATTAAGGGAGAGCCGGGAACAGGAAAAACCATGCTGGCAGAGGCAGTGTCCAAAGCGTTAAATAAAGAACTTTTGATATGGAATATAAAATCTACCACAAAGGCACAGGACGGATTATACATGTATGATACGATTCAGAGATTATATGACAGTCAGTTTGGAGAGTCAGGAGTAGATGATATTGCCCATTACATTAAGCTGGGAAAGTTAGGAGAAGCATTTAAGAAAGAACAGCAGGTAGTGCTTCTGATTGATGAGATAGATAAGGCGGATTTAGAGTTTCCAAATGACCTTTTGTGGGAACTTGATAAGATGGAGTTTTATATTCATGAAACAAAGGAAACAGTCAAGGCGAAAATACGTCCGATTGTAATTATTACATCCAATGCAGAAAAGGAATTACCTGACGCATTTCTTCGTCGTTGTATTTTTCATTATATTAGTTTTCCGGAACCGGATTTGATGCGACAGATTGTAAATGCCCATTTTGAAAATCTGGAAGAGCATCTGCTGGAGCAGGCGATGAAGACTTTTTACAGAATCAGAAATATCAGGGATATTCGAAAGAAACCAAGCACATCGGAACTCATTGATTGGTTAAGAGCATTGATGATAGGCGGCGTAGACCCGGATACGATTGACAAGAAATTACCATATCTTGGTGTATTGATTAAAAAGGATGAAGATTTAGAAACAATAAAAATGGTAAGCAGATAATACCGACAGAAAAATGAAAGAACAGAGCCATGATAGATGTTTTATTTAACGATGGCAGTCTGTAAGTGGAGGCAGTATGTTTACAACATTTTTTTATACATTGAAAAATAATGGATTGGATATATCTACGACAGAATGGATTACCCTTATGGATGGACTGGACAAGGGTCTGGCACATTCCAGTTTTACAGATTTTTATTATTTATGCAGGACAGTTCTGGTAAAAAATGAAGGTGATTATGACAAACTGGATATGGCATTTCAGGAGTATTTTCAGAATATAAAGACAGATAAACTTAATATGGAAAAGTTAAATGCATGGCTGCATAATGATAACGACAGAGCTCAGATGACAAATCCGGACGATTTTAAAGACGATAGGACAAAGAAAGAAGCTACGGAAATTCATAGGATGTTTCGTGAGCGATTAGGAGAACAGCATACAGAACATAATGGCGGCAATTACTGGATTGGTACAGGGGGAGGTTCACCCTTTGGAAAGAATGGCAGGACAGCCGGAGGAATACAGTTAGGAAATCATGCGGGAATGAAGACTGCTTTTGCAGTTATGGGAGAACGCAGATATAAGGATTTTAGACGGGACAAGAAACTGACAATGAGACAGTTTCAGGTAGCATTGAGGGAACTTCGTCAATATTCAAGAAAAATGGATTTGCCAAAGACAGAGCTGGATATTGAGGGAACAATAGATGCGACTTGTAATCAGGGAGGATATCTGAAGTTAGAGTTTGAACAGCCTAGGAAAAATTCTGTCAAATTGATGCTGCTGTTTGACAGTGGTGGCTCGATGTACCCTTATAGTGAACTTTGTAATGAGTTGTTTCAGGCAGTGCATAAAGCAAATCATTTTAAGGATGTGAAGACATTTTATTTCCATAATTGTATCTATGCAAAACTATATAAAACACCGGAATGTGAAACCGGTGACTGGATTGATACTACATGGGCGTTTAAAAACTATGATAAGGACTATAAGGTAATTATCGTGGGAGATGCAGGAATGGCAGAGGAAGAGTATCTTGACAAAAATGGAAATTACAGTGGACCAAATGACGGTTTGTCAGGACATGAATGGATGCAGTTATTCCGTAAGAAATATCCACATTCAATATGGCTGAATCCTTCCTATCATGGAGATTTAACAAGAATGTACTGGATGGAGTCAGAGAGACTGATAAAAGAGATTGTTGATATGTACCCTTTAACCGTTGATGGGTTAAAAGCGGGTATTAAGAAATTAATGAGTGATAAATAAAAATATTTGCTAATTTATGGAAGAAGTCTGAAAAGACTTCTTTTTTTGGGTATATATAAAAAAACGTATATCACTATCTTATCACAATATTTTTGTACAAATTTACTAGAAAGACTTGACAAAAACATTTTTATTTGGTTATATGTAAATATAGTTTTGTACAAAAAGAGAAAAGTAAAGGAGAAGGTTATGAACAATTTATATAAGAAAGTAATTGCCAGTGTATTAGCGCTCGCTATGTTGGCATCAGGACTGTTTTTGACACAAAGTAAATCAGCAGATGTAAAAGCGGCAGACGAATGGGACCTGGTATGGAGTGATGAGTTTGAAGGAACACGTCTGGATACAAATATCTGGAATTATGAAATTGGAAATGGTGACTGGGGTTGGGGAAATGGTGAAAAACAATACTATACAAACAGTCAGAAGAATGTAGAAGTATCCAATGGAACATTGAAGATACATGCCCTGAAAGAGAGAATGGGAAACCAGAATTATACATCTGGAAGAATTACTACAAAAGGTAAAAAAACTTTTAAATTTGGAAGAATTGAAGCACGGATGAAACTTCCAAGTTTTAGCAGATCATGGCCGGCATTTTGGATGTTAGGAACAAATGGCGGATGGCCGAAATGTGGAGAAATTGATATTATGGAAGCGATTAACACTGAAAACTTTACTCACGGACATGTCCATTGGTATACGGAGGGTGCTTCTTATACAGGACATGCTGATGCGGGTAAGAGTTCTCAGGGAGTAGTTCCGGCAGATTTTGATAGGACGCAATGGCATACATATAGTATTGAATGGGATAAGAAATCAATAAAATGGTATGTGGATGATAAAGTATTTAACACGATAAATATTTCAAGTTCGGATTTTGATGAATTAAGAAGCAACTTTTTCATTTTATTTAACCTTGCTATTGGAGGACAATGGCCGGGACTTGATGATGAAGGCATAGACAATTCAGCATTCCCATCAAGATCAACAATGGAAGTGGACTATGTAAGAGTTTACCAGAAAACGGAAGCACCAACTACAAAGTATGATGGTCCGATGATTACTGTCACACAAGATGCAGTATCGGAGTATAAGGGAACATGGAAAAAGTTCTTTGGAGGTGAAAATGGTTGGATTCCTGCTAAGGGAACTCTTGAAACAGCGGACACACCAGGAAAAGGTTTTACGGCCAATATAACTTCTGTAGGAAATATAGCCGGAGATTCTGTGTGGGCAGCACAGGCGACTCTTGAAAATTTAAAGTATTATCCGGGAAATACATATAAATATTCCTGTACAATTACATCGGACAAAGATAAGAAAATTTTTGTAAAAGTAGCAGATGGTAATGAAGAGACATTGGGCGGTGGTTTCATTGACCTGAAAGCAGGTGTTCCATATAATTTCGAAACGAATGTAGATATACCGAATGATTTTGAGAATACAGTTAGTCTGAAGTTTGGAATGGGTAAGACAGAGGGAGACACGATTGCAGATAATGGCGCTGTAACAATTCATGTTAAAGATATTTCTTTTGTGACAACAGCGACAATACCGGATCCGGATTATGTACCGGAGACAACAACGCAGAATCCTAAAGAAACCACAACAAAGAACCAGACCACAACAAATAGTGGAACTACAACAACGAATCCGGTTGTGAATCCTACAATAAATTCAAATGTGAAAGTGGCAAAAACACAAGTCAGAAAGGCACG
>CAOXUF010000261.1 GCA_948560485.1 uncultured Eubacterium sp. | reverse complement strand
AACGAAGAAAAATCGGGTTGGATTCCTATGTATTTCAAAACTCGAAAGGAGGCCCATATTTATCAACACATTACTGGCATGAAATGGTGGACTGGTGCAATGAATTGGGAATCAAATGCGGAGACCATGTGTTCCAAACGCATGATTACCGGCATAGCGTAGCCACGGCATTGTATGAACATGGGGCTTCGATTCAGGCGATCCGGGAATTTCTCGGACATAAGCATGAAAACATGACGCGGCGGTATATTGACTGTATCCAGAGGCATGTAGACCGATCCAGTGAACAATATTATAAAGAGCAGAAAAGTCTTGCAAGTGAATGGAAAGAAGGAAGTGGGAAAGATGGCAACTAGAATTTACATAAAAGAACTTCCCTGTTATCAGAGAAAAGGAAATGCTTCCGAAAAAAGAATCAGGGTTATGGAGCGGCATTTTTATGATTTAGGACTTTTGGTAGCAGAGGGGCAGAAAAAGGAAATGGAAGCGTTCATACGGAGCCGCGGGGAAGAGCTGAGTATGGCTACCGTAGATGGGGATATTATCCGCTATAATGTGATTGCCAGGTTTATGAAAGAGAAATATCCCTTGCTTAATAGTTTCCGGGCAGTACCGGAAGAGGTCCTTGTTAAGAAATTTAAGGCATGGCTTTTAAACCACGGATATCAGATCACGCGGAAGCATTATATGAAGAGCATGGGAAGGAATTTACAGGAGGAGACAGGGCCGGTAAAGTACTTGCGTCTCTTGCTTCATTTTCTAGAACCGGAAGACAAACGGCCGGAGTGGGAAAAAGACGTGTGGAATCTGGACAATCTGGGATTTGAGGTTAGGCAGAATCCGATACAGATGATAAGGACGATAAGATTTACAGGAATCAGGCAAGAGACAATAAAAGAAGAAGTGAAACAGGCATGTTATATCAGGATTAAATATTTATCCGTAGGTTCGCTGCAGGGGGAGATACGTGCGGTAAGACATTTTTCAGAATTCCTCGCTGAGAGGAATCCGGAGATCACAAGCTTAGGAGAGGTGGGGCGGTTAAATATTGAGGAATATTTAACACACATCAATCTGGAAAGAGGTCAGGAAAGAAACCTGAAATCTGAAATGGCAAATTTAAAAGATATGCTGCGGCAGGTAGGGAAAGTGATTGGCAATCCCAAGCTGGAGAAATTATTTATCAAACAGGATATGCCCAAAATGCCTGAAGTGACATTCAAAACCTATTCTGATGAAGAAATAAGGCGGTTAAATTATTATATCGTCAATATGGAAGAACAGGTGGCGCGTGCGTTGATTCTGCATCAGATGCTTGGGGGAAGGATTTCTGATACCCTTACCCTGCGGACAGACTGCTTATACCAGGAAAACGGCTACTATATCGTCCGGATGTATCAGGTAAAGACTTCCTATTATGAAAAACCAGTTCCGGATGATGTGGCTAAGCTAATCCAGAAATCAATGGAATATACCTATGAAAGGTATGGGGAAACCGAATATATTTTTGTGAATGAATCGAATCCTTCCCTGCCGTTTCAATATTCTATGCTGAAACACCGTGTATATACGCTGATTCGAGAAAATAATATCTGTAAAGATAATGGAGAACGGATGGGGTTTGCCACACATTTATTCCGGCACTGCTATGGCATGAAGCTTGTGGAACTGCATCTGGATGATGCAGCCATTGCACATTTATTAGGACATCGGGGCGTAAATACGGTTTATCGGTACCGGCGGGCAAGCGGAAAGCTGATGGTAAAGGAGACCGAAGAACTAAGGAAAACAATGGATGAGATATTGAGCGAGATTATCAAGGAGTGGGATGGATATGAGCAAGTATTCCAAAATGGTTGAATCCAATCAAAAGGCGAGCAAGGAGAAAATTGATTATGCGATCCGGACGATTAAAGAGATGCTGGAGAAAGAAGAACAGCTCTTGGTCTGTGATTTGGTCCGGAAAACGGGATTGTCTAGGGCTTTCTTTTATAAGAATCCGGTGGTGAGTAAATTCTTGAATGAGGCGAGGCAGCAACAGGAGGGTAAGATGTTCCACCAGAAGAAAAAAGTGATTCTGGATTATGCGTTGGAGCGGCAGAATGAGCTGATTAAGATAGAGTATGAAAAATCTCAAAAGGAGAATAAGGACTTGAAAGCAGAAAATGAGAAACTGAAAAAGGCACTAAAGAAAAAGGAAGTGGCGTTTATTAAGGGATTATAGGAAATATAGCAGCAGATAGGATATCTTAGAAATTATGGGGATATTCTATCTGCTGTTTTATGGATTAAGTACCTAATAAGTCATTCTCAAAATTACTTTTTGGTTTTTGAGAATTCTGAAATAATGGAAATAGCATATTTTTTGCTCATGTGTATTTTGGCACCGTTAATTAAGATGATATCATTGAAGCAAATCGAGCGAATTTTTCCTAATGAAACGATACGGTTTTGTGCACATTTGATAAAACCAAAAGGAGATAATGATTTTAATTCATTATTTAAGGTTCCATATTTATGATATGTGCCGTGTTGAGTATAAATGGTAATTTGATGTTCCCGTATTTCCATATAATATATATCCGATATATTTATTTTTGATATAGAGGTTCTGGTTCGGCAAATGTATTCTTGGTGGGCGTTTATATAAAGTTGTAGTGCGTGTTTCAAGCCAGAAGTTCCATATTGTTCTATAAAATTAGAGATAATATCATTTAATTCAGTATCTATTTGAGATTTGCTTGAGCAAGTCATTTTTATCTTTTCCTATCTTTTGATTTTCCTTTCACTATATAAGACAATTTACTAGCAAAAAACTAACGCATATATTGGAAAAAATTTTTTATTTTCCGGATATGATTTTGAATGGCTATTATATGATGTGCGAATGTTGTTGGAAAATGGAAAAAAATGATATAATATAATGAAATTTTAATATATGTATATCTTGTACACAAAATATTATGTAAATTTCAGATGGATGGTGCAAACATTTAATCCAAAAGAGGGTTTAATTCCCCGCAGCTTGCTGCGTAACAAACTAATGACGAGCGAAGTGAGTCTCGGGTTGATCCCCCGCAGCTTGCCACGGGGAGTTTTATTTAAAGATAGCGAAACAATTTCGGATTAACGGCAATTGCTCTAGTATTCCATCCAACCAGAAATCAAACTTTTGGACTGTCTGGTCCGCAGCATTGCGTCTTAAAAGTTCTATTCGATGCGTCCACATCTCTGTCGAACTTTTGTCATGCATTGACACGAAACAAACGGCTCATTAGTTCAATTTCTGACCGAATGGAGTGCTAGGCGTCTAATGAAAAATATAAAATTTCAATATATTATAGAAAAGTTATGAGGGGTGTGAATATGGGAAATGTAGATTATGCTTGGATTCAAATTTCAGATTTACATATATTTGATAATACCGAATGGAGTACTTTGAAGGAATCGTATAGGCGTCTACCGTATTTAAAAGATATTTGTTTTATTATTATAACGGGAGACTTGCATCAATATAAAGGAACATATGAGAAAACAAAAATCTTTTTAAATAATTTATTGGATTTGTTTAACTTAACAAAAAAAGATATTTTTATAGTTCCTGGAAATCATGATGCAGGTGATTGTAGTTCTAAAGAAGCGATTACTCATTTTATTGATCATGAAGTAGACAAAGATCAGGATTGTTATCGTGATTATTTTGTAAAGGGAAAATTGGTAGATTGTTTTGAAGATTATAATCAGTTCATAGAATCATTTTATGGTTCCTATGCAAAAATGATGTATCCTAATCCTGAGCAAGTAACAAATATCATTTGGAATAATAAAATCAATATCATTCATTTAAATACTGCCATAAATTGCAATGGAAAC
>CAOXUF010000260.1:1604-3874 GCA_948560485.1 uncultured Eubacterium sp. | reverse complement strand
TACATCGAACATTCCAATTCAAATAAATAGTGAACTGTTAGAGTGGCAGTCTAATAATAAGGTAAGAACATGTTGTATTAGCTCGTTTGGTATAAGTGGAACAAATTGTCACATGGTCTTACAGGAATATAATTCGCAACCGAACGATCGAAAAAAAGAGAATGGAAATCTCTTTACATTATCTGCAAAGACCAAAGTGGCGTTAAGGAAGCTTGTGCAATCTTACATTGCTTTTTTAAGAAACTCTTATGATTTAGCTATTGATGATATATGCTATACAGCAAATGTCGGAAGAGAACAGTATCAATATCGATTCGCTACATCGTGTATAGATATAGAAGATTTGATAGTACAACTTGAAGACGCTTTAGGTTCTGGTTATTTTGATGAACTTAACCCCTCTAAAATACCTGTGGATAAAAGAGTACAAGTCGAATGTGATGATTTGATTTTCAACTGGAAGAGTGGAGGTAGACAAGATAAAGAATTATTAAATAAGATTGAAAAATTATATTGTGCAGGTGCAGATATTCTTTGGCACATGTTTTATGAGGAAAATTTGCAACGTGTTAGCTTACCAGTATATCCGTTTTCTGAAACAAAATGTTGGTATGAAACAGTGAGATTGACTCTGTGTCATGAATTGATTTGGGAAAGGCAGAATTTCCTGAGGCATATGAAAAATACGCATGTAGCGGAGCATGTTGTTATTATAGGTCCTAGGTGTGAGTTTGTGGACCAATTAACACAAGTAATGGAAGAGCAAACTAAAATATTTACATTAGCAGAATATGGAGAAGAGGATAAAGCATTTTTAAATGAGCAAGTGTTGCAAGGGTTTATAGAAAGTGTAGACTGGAAACATGTAACTCATATTGTTTATTGTTTATCATCAGTTATAGGTTCAACAGATTCAGATAAAGATTTAAAAAAGAGGCTTGAAAAAGGAGTATATGCTGCATTTAGAGTTATAAAAAAAGTATTAGAGTATTCTCGGAATAAATGTCAACTGATAATAATTTGAAATAACACGTATAATGTTTACACAGATGAAACAGAGTTACATCCAGAAAATGCTGTCTCTTATGGTATAGGGAAGGTCGTGAATCTGGAATATCCGCATATCCAGTGTAGATGTATTGATATATCTTCTGATACGGAGATAAAGGATGTATACCATGAGATTTTTGAGGACGATAGTCATACGTTTCTGGTTGCTTTGCGTGGACATCAAAGATTTGTTCAAAAAATGTGTTGCATGGAGGAAAATAAGCGAACGACGCGAGCTATCAAGATTAAAAAGGATGGTGTCTATGTCATTACAGGGGGGACTGGTGCTATAGGATTAAAAATTTGCCAATTTTTAAGTGAATGCCAAGAGGTACAGTTAGTCCTCATTAATAGAGAACCACTGCCATCACGTGAGCATTGGATAAATGAATCGCGAAATTATCCTGAAAAAATACGTTCGTGTATTGAAATAATTCAGAAAATTGAAAAAATGCATACAAAAGTATCACTATACAATGCAGATGTCTCAAACGAAGCAGAAATAACAGGTGTAATAGAAGATATTATGCAGAAGTTTGGTAAAATTGATGGAATTGTACATTGTGCTGGCATACCAGGTGATGGGGTTATTGTGAATAAGGAAGAACACATTTTTAGGGAGGTATTAGCGCCTAAGGTGGAAGGAACGTGGCTTCTTCATTTGTTGACAAAACAATTTTGTCCAGATTTTTTTATTCTGTTTTCTTCTGTTACAGCAATAACCGGTGCATTTGGACAAAGCGATTATTGTGCAGCTAATAGTTTTTTGAACGCTTTTTCAGAATATAGAAATTCTTTAGGGCTTCCTACACTATCGATAACTTGGACTAAATGGAAAGGAGTAGGTATCGGAGTTGATTTTGAAATTGATCTCAATAAGGAAATGTTTTACCCAATCAACCATGAAAGTGCCTTAAAAGTATTCAAACGAATTTGGAATTCATCAGCGGCTAACATTATAGTGGGAGAAGTAAATCATTTTTTTTCGCCAGATATAGATAGAAACATTAGGACTGAGCAAATAGTAGACAATCTGGTGGAGAAATCAAATAGTTCTTTGAGTAATAGGTTAAATATCGATGCAACCATTGTTCTAAACGGGAAAAATTATGAATGTGAGTATACATATTATGAAAAACTGATTGCTACGATTTGGAAAGAAGTACTGGGTTATGATACATTTTGTATCCATGACAGCTTTTTTGATATTGGCGGAGATT
>CAOXUF010000260.1:1269-1594 GCA_948560485.1 uncultured Eubacterium sp. | reverse complement strand
TTTAAAAATAAGAGGTGTGTATGCACACATTGAAGAAATGTTTCCTGGTAAAGTTACAATTGTTGATTTGTTTACTTATTCTACAATATTTCAACTATCTAGATTTATTAATGACAGCTACAAAGATGATGCAAAGAAAATGAACAATTTGTCTAAGGAATTAAGAAATTTGATTTCAGATTTAAGGCAAGGGAAACATAGTTTGGAAGAGATAGTGGAGAGATACGACCATTTGGCATGAGTGTTATAAGATGAAAAAGCAAAAATCGTAATATTGATAGGATTCGTACAGGTAGGTAGACTTAATGTAGATGTATAGTTCTTA
>CAOXUF010000260.1:0-1259 GCA_948560485.1 uncultured Eubacterium sp. | reverse complement strand
AAGTAAGTGTGGGTAGTAGCTCAGAGTAGAAGCTGAGAAAAGAAAGGGGAATGATGCTATGGCAGTATTATACATGAATGAAGAACTTGATGAATGTGATTTGTCTATTTATTCACTGTTGCAACACAATGTTGCTAAGTATAGCAACTGCTTGGCTTTTCAAGATGAGGAGAAAGAGTATTCATGGGAAGAAACATTGGATCTTATTTGCAAGATGTCATATGTACTATCTGAGAAAGGAATAACCAAAGAGTCAAAAGTGTTGTTTGTTATTAATAAAACAATGGAATCAACGTTACTTCTCTATTCATTGCTTCTTCTTGGAAGCAATGTGTTCATTACAAATTCACGTACATGCAAGAGGAGTGTTTTAGGAAAACAGCATATAGATGTGATGATAGGAAATGAATTGAATATTCAGATAAATTCTCCTATAGAAACATGGAGTATACGTTCAATACTGGAGGAAGGAATCCAAAATGAGAATGTTTCAATTGATTATTCATTATTCGAGAATAATGATGATACTACATTTATTGTTCTTTTTACATCAGGAACTTTGGGAGAAGCTAAGGGGATACAATTGGGGCTTCATTCATACCTAAAAAATGCCTACAGATTTGCTCAATGTTTATGCATAAAAAATATTGATAAATATTGTTTAGTGACACCTCTGCATCATTGTTTTGGTATCATTAATATTTTTTCGGCTCTCACGAAAGGGGCATGTATTTTTTTCCCTTCATCAAAAAATTATGATGTTATCTTATGTTCAATTAACCGCTATAAATGCTCTGTTTTAAATGCAGTTCCAACTATCTTTTTGGGATTGCAGAAATCTGCTCATTTTGACAAAAAAAATGTTACTTCCATCCAAAAAGGTGTTATGGCGGGAGGTAATTACAGTGTAGAACAATTTATTGATATAACAAATAATTTTCAAATGAATCTACTATCTTCATATGGACTTACTGAGTGTTGCGCAACTGTTACGTTTAGTTCGTATGAAGGTGGCTTAGAAGATAAAGCCTATGGCTTAGGCCGGTTTATTCCTGGTGTAATCGGAAGTATACAAGATCCCTGTGGAAATGAATTACCAGTAATGCATTATGGAGAAATATGTGTAAAGGGATATTCATTGATGAAAGGGTATTATGATAATGGAAATCTGTTATACGATTTTGTAGATAAAAATGGATGGTTTCATACAGGCGATTTGGGATATATAGACAGTAAGAATAATCTTCATATTGTTGATA
>CAOXUF010000259.1 GCA_948560485.1 uncultured Eubacterium sp. | reverse complement strand
TGATTGTAAAGTACTATAACAGTTCAGCCATCAGTTCGAAAATCCTTCGGATTTCCTTCGCTGATATGGCTTACCATATACAAAAAAGAATGGAAATTTAAAGTCCTGCAAGCAGTCCTTTAAATTTCCATTCTTTTTTGTGCATGGCTGAACTGTTTCCAAAATATGAACAAAAAGTAAATTTTTAGCACTCAACTTGATTGAGTGCTAATTTCATGTTGACATTTTTATTTCTTGCGTTAAAATGACATTGTTGGTGAAATTTACCGCCTAAATTTTGTAAATAATTATTTTATATAAAGGAGTGAGCATTATGGCAAAAAACGGAAGTTTATCAATTAACAGCGAAAATATTTTTCCTATCATTAAAAAATGGCTTTATTCAGACCATGATATCTTTTTTAGAGAATTAGTATCTAATGGTTGTGATGCTATCACCAAATTAAAGAAATTGGATATGATTGGTGAAGCGAAAGTTGACAGTGATGAAGAGTTTAAGATTCAGGTTCTTGCCAACCCGGAAGAAAAAACATTGACCTTTATTGATAATGGTATTGGTATGACAGAGGACGAAGTTGATGAATACATTAATCAGATTGCCTTCTCTGGTGCTGAAGCCTTTTTGGAACAGTATAAGGATAAAACATCTGAAGACCAGATTATCGGACATTTCGGACTTGGTTTCTATTCTGCTTTCATGGTTGCTGACAGAGTTACAATTGAAACATTATCATATAAAGAAGGCGCCAAGGCAGTTCTTTGGGATTGCGAGGACGGAACTGAGTTTACCATGACAGATTCTGATAAAACAGACAGAGGTACCGTCATTACTCTTTACTTAAATGAAGACAGTGTAGAATTTTGTAATCTGTACCGTGCACAGGAAGTATTAAACAAGTACTGCTCTTTCATGCCGGTAGAAATTTTTGTTTCCGACCCAACTGCTGAAACAGAATATGATACGATTCCGGAAGATGAAGTTACGGAAAAAGATACAGTTATAGAACATATTGTAGAACCTGCAAAAACAGAAGAAAAAGAAAACGAAGATGGTACAAAAGAAACTGTTGAGGTTGAGCCTGAAAAGAATATGGCAAAAATCGTACGCCGCCTAGTAAGTGTCAGCGATACAACTCCTCTTTGGACAAAGCATCCAAATGAATGTACCGACGAAGAATATCGTGATTTTTATCATCGTGTATTTATGGATTATAAAGAGCCACTTTTCTGGATTCATTTAAATATGGACTATCCATTTAATTTAAAAGGTATTTTGTACTTCCCTAAAATTAATATGGAATACGAATCCATTGAAGGAACTATAAAATTATATAACAATCAGGTATTTATTGCCGATAATATCAAAGAAGTTATTCCAGAATTTTTAATGTTACTAAAAGGTGTCATTGACTGTCCTGACCTTCCACTGAATGTGTCACGTTCTGCTCTTCAGAATGACGGATTTGTAAAGAAAATTTCTGACTACATTACAAAGAAGGTTGCCGATAAACTTTCCGGAATGTGTAAAACAGATAAAGAAAATTATGAAAAATACTGGGATGATATCAGCCCATTTATCAAATTTGGCTGCTTAAAAGATGAAAAATTCTGCGAAAAAATGTCAGACTATGTTTTATTTAAAAATTTAGATGACAAATATCTTACATTTACAGAGGCACTGGAAGAAAATAAAGAAAAACATGAAAACACCATTTTCTATACAAATGATCCTGTACAGCAGAGCCAGTACGTAAATATGTTTAAAGCTGAAGGAATTGATGCAGTTATCTTAAAAGATAATATTGACCAGCCGTTTATTTCACAGTTAGAATCTAAAAATGAAGGTGTCAAATTCAAACGTATCGATGATGAGTTAAGCGATTCCTTTACAGAAGAATTAAGTGAAGATGATGAAAAGACTCTCAAAGAAAAATTATCAGAAACCTTTAAGAAAGCTCTTGGACGTGAAATTGATATCAAAGTCCAGAAATTAAAAGATGAAAAAGTATCTTCCATGATTACTGTATCTGAAGAAACCCGTCGTATGCAGGATATGATGAAGATATACGGCATGGCAGGCATTGATCCTTCCATGTTTGGCGCCGCCGGAGAAACACTGACATTAAATGCCAACAATGCTTTAGTAAAATATATTGTTGATACTCCGGAAGGTGAAAATACAGAACTTATCTGTAAACAATTGTATGATTTAGCTTTAATAAGTCATACACCACTCAATCCGGACAGCATGACTGCTTTTATTGAGAGAAGTAATAAAATTTTAGAGATATTAACAAAATAGAAATTTAATAAAATACAGTGTTACTTGCTAAAAAGGTATCAAAACCCTAGATTGAAATTAGGCTTTTGATACCTTTTTTTATTTAAATAGCAATTAATTTTATAAAAATATCTTGCTTTTTATCTGTCCCACTTATCGCACAGTGACTGAATCTGACTGGTAAACTTCGCAATATCTTTATTCGTTCCACCTTCATTACGCTTAATAACAGCCATCAGTCTATGACCTGCATTCACAAGATTTTCATAGAGACCTGTTGCTCTTCTTTGTTTTGCTTTCTGACTGATCCGAATAGGAATACCTTCCTTAACCAATTCTCCTGTTGCCAGATTAATCTGTGTTCCACTATATGGAGCATAAGTCTGATACCCGTATTCTTTATTCAATAATTCTGCAAATATATCGCAGACTGTATCTTCCCCATGAACCACAAAAACTTTTTCCGGCCTTTGTTTCATAGCCTGAAGCCATTTTATCAGCTGTTTCTGATCCCCATGTCCACTGATTCCTTTTAAATTTTCAATATGGGCATTTACTGCAATTTCTTCCCCGAAAAGTTTTACCGTCTTTGCACCTTCAAGAATTGCCCGCCCAAGAGTTCCCAGTGTCTGAAATCCTACAAACAAAATTGTATTGTTTTCTCTCCACAAATTATGCTTTAAATGATGTCTGATACGACCTGCTTCACACATTCCGGAAGCCGACAGAATCACTTTTGGTTTTGTATTCTCATTAATTGCAATCGAATCATTACTGGTTACTGATAGTTTCAATCCTTCAAAACGTAATGGATTGATTCCATTGCGAATCAATTCCATTGTCTCCTCATCAAAGCATTCTAATACATTTCCATTAAAAATTGATGTAGCTTCCACTGCCAAAGGACTATCGACATATACTTCAAAATTCGGAAAATTCTTTACCATATTATCTTTTTTAATCTGTCGTATAAAATATAACATTTCCTGTGTTCTACCTACGGCAAAAGAAGGAATTACAACATTTCCTCCTCTGGCAAATGTTTCGTTTAAAATTCTAGCCAGTTCCCCGACATAATCCGGTCTTTCTCCATGCAGTCTGTCTCCATATGTAGACTCAATCAAGACATAATCTGCTCCCTCCATGCTAACCGGGTCTTTAATTATCGGTTTGTCAATATTTCCAATATCTCCCGAGAAAATAATTTTCTTTGAAACATTCTCTTCCGTCAATGTCATTTCAATACTTGCAGAACCAAGTAAATGTCCTGCATCTACATATTTCACTTTAATCTCATTACATATTTTCACATCTGTATTATACTCCAGAGGCACCATTAGGTCGCATGCCCTGACAGCATCTTCCATAGTATATATAGGCTCCATAGCTTCTCTACCGGCCCGCTTTGCTTTTCTGCTCTTCCACTGTGCCTCAAATTCCTGAATATGTGCACTGTCCCGTAGCATAATATTGCATAACTGACATGTGGCTTTTGTAGCAAACACTTCTCCTTTAAACCCTCTCTTTACCATGAGTGGTATTAATCCGGAATGGTCTATATGTGCATGTGTAAGGAAAATATAATCAATCTCTCCTGCCATAAGAGGTAAT
>CAOXUF010000258.1:636-3901 GCA_948560485.1 uncultured Eubacterium sp. | reverse complement strand
GAGGAGTAGAAGGTATGAATATTAAAAATTTTGTTGCGTTAACTATTGCCGGTGTTATAAATGCACTGGGAATTACAATGTTTTTGACACCGGTAAAGTTATATGACAGTGGTATTTCAGGAACATCTATGATTTTATCTCAGGTGACGCCTGAGTTTCTTTCATTATCGGTTTTTCTGATTGTATTAAATATTCCGTTATTCTTATATGGATTAAAAAAGCAGGGAAAAGAATTTACAGTCTGTGCGATATATACTGTAGTTATTTATTCTCTATGTGCATGGCTGATTACAGATGTATTACCTGTTGATGTGAGCATTGTGTCACCAATGGCAGGCAGTGATTTGTTTTTATGTGCAGTATTTGGAGGAATCATCTCAGGAGTGGGAAGCGGTCTTGCCATAAGATTTGGCGGTGCAATGGATGGAATAGAAGTAATTGCTATTATTTTTGCAAAAAAATTAGGCATTACAGTAGGAACTTTTGTAATGATATATAATGTTTTATTGTATATTTTGTGTGGTGTAATCATTCAAAGCTGGATTTTACCATTATATTCAATGGTTACATATGCAGCAGCTTTAAAAACTGTAGACTACATTATAGAGGGATTTGACCGGTCAAAATCAGCAATGATTATTACGGAGAAACCTGATGAGATTTGCAAGGAACTTTCAGACAAGTTTGAAAATGGAATTACAACATTAAAGGCACATGGTTATTATTCTGACAAATCAAAGACGATGATTTATTTTGTAGTTAATAGATTTCAAGTGGGAAAAATGAAAAGTATTGTCCATAGTATTGATCCGAAAGCTTATATATCCATTACGGAAGTAGCAGATATATTTGGAGCAAATAATTAGTATTAAGTGCTATAATAGAGATAGTTAAAGTATTATAGAAAATTTCGAAGGAGAATCAATTGATGGATAATAAACAGATTATGCAAATCGCTATGCAGCAATCGGCATATGATTGTAATTGCAGTGCAGAGGATTTTATACGGAAAGAGAATGTAATCAATGAATCTGTACCTAATGATAATGCAAGACGATATTTGAAACTTCCGTTAATTTGTCATATGATTTCTTATGGGACGAATATTGTTGCGTGTGGTCGCAAAGACTTACTTCCTGAAATTAGAAAATTTATGGATAGTGTACCTAATATAGAAAATTGTTTTGAGACACCAGGATTGTATCCGTTAAATAATATATTGAAAATGGCGAATGCAGAAATCTGTTTTATGGCAGACTATTTTTTGCCGGATATTGATGTGGTGTATGGTACAGAACTTTCTTGTGAATATCAGATAAGAGTTTTGGAAAAAGAAGATTTGGCATCACTCTATCTTCCGGAGTGGAAGAATGCTTTATGTGAAGATAGAAAGCATTTAGATATATTAGCTGTAGGTGCTTATGACAATGATAGATTGGTGGGGCTTGCAGGGTGTTCGGCTGATTGTGATACGATGTGGCAGATTGGTATAGATGTTTTGCCCCAATACAGGAGAATGGGAATTGCTTCAGCGCTGACGAATAGACTGGCAAGAGAAACTTTTGAACGTGGGAAAGTACCATTTTATTGTGCTGCATGGTCTAATGTAAAATCCGTGAAAAATGCCATACGCAGTGGATTTCGACCAGGGTGGGTGGAAGTTACTGCAAAGGAGATTGAGTTTGTAGAAGGAATGATAAGAAAAGGGGAAGGAGATAGTAATGCATGAAAGCAGATTATTTAAGATTGTATATTACTTACTGGATAAGGGACATGCTACCGCTCCGGAATTAGCAGAAAAATTTGAAGTATCAGTTAGAACAATTTATAGAGATATAGATGCCCTGAGTGGGGCAGGTATTCCCATCTATGCAGAGACAGGTAGAAATGGCGGAATTTATCTGATGAAAGATTTTGTTTTGGATAAAGTCGTGCTGTCAGAAGAAGAAAAGGAGGAAATTCTAACGGCATTACAAAGTATAAATACAATACAGAATATTGATGGAAGCCAAATAATACAGAAACTTTCTGCTATGTTTCATCTTAATATAGAGAATTGGATTGAAGTAGATTTTTCCAGATGGGGGGATGAAGGGGTGGATAATGAAAAATTCGAATTATTGAAATCGGCAGTAATTTAATGTAGAAATGTTAAAATACATTATGCAAGTTGTAATGAAATTATAAGCGAAAGAATAGTGCAGCCGTTAAAGCTGATTTACAAATCAAAAGCTTGGTATTTGAAAGCATTTTGCAAAGAAAAACAAGACTTACGTATTTTCAAGTTAAATCGTATTTTAAATTTAGAGATTTTGGATGAGAGTTTTTTGTATCCCGATTTTTCAGAACCGATAGACAATGATGAGGGAAAATATAATTTGATTACGCTTCGTTTTCCAAGGGAAATGGCATATCGTGTTTACGATGAGTTTGATAAAACACAAATTCACAAACAGGAAAATGGAGATTATATCGTTTCTGCAAAAATGCCTGAGGATAGATGGCTGACGGGGTTTTTGTTGTCATTTGGAACACAGGTAGATATACTTTCACCGGCTTATTTAAAGGATGTAATAGCGAAAGAGGCAGAATTGATATATGAAAAAAACAAACCATGACACAGGGTGTCAGTATTTCTTTGATAAAACTATTTATAGAAGAGTAAATCTTTAAATACAGACAACAGAAAGGAAAGAACGATGGGAAGGCCAACAACAAAAGTAGATTTATTAACCGCAGCGACAACAAATTATGAAAAGTTGAATGCTCTTATATTGGAAATGAAAGAAGAACTGAGAGAACCTTTTAATTTTTCGGGTGATGTGAAAAAGAAAGAAGCACACTGGCAAAGAGATAAAAATCTTCGTGATATTTTAATTCATCTCTATGAGTGGCAGCAATTATTGATTAACTGGGTACAATCAAATCAAAATAGTGATAATAAACCCTTTATTCCAAAACCTTATAATTGGAGAAGTTATGGAGATATGAATGTTGAGTTTTGGAAAAAACATCAAAGTACATCATTAGAGGATGCAAAGAGTATGTTTCAAAAATCACATGCTGATGTTCTGAAATTAGCTGAATCTTTTTCAAACGAGGAATTATTTTCTAAAGGTATTTACAAGTGGGTTGGCGGAAGCACATTGGGGTCTTATTTTGTGAGCGTCACGTCAAGTCATTATGATTGGGCGATGAAAAAATTAAAAGCACATAGGAAAAATTGTGCCAATAAGTAAAAGGATGGGGAATATCCCCGTACTTT
>CAOXUF010000258.1:0-626 GCA_948560485.1 uncultured Eubacterium sp. | reverse complement strand
ACATATATCGAATCTTACGAAGTTCTTCCTGTAATTTTCCTGCATATTCAGCCAATTCATTATATTGCTCTGTAATATGCTGCTGTGTGGATTTTAAGTTAGCAATTTCGTTATTCTTTTCGTATAACTGCTTTTGAACTTCAATTAATTTACTGCTTTTATCTGATAGTGCAGATTTTAATTCTTCGATATTCTGTCCAAGAGAAGCAGTTTCCAATTGGTTTGCAGATGTATTGTTAATTGTTACTAATTTTTTGTCTTTGCTTAAATAATAATAGTTTGAGTTTAGAACAAGTCCGATATTGTCATTTGCTTTAAATACATCAAATCCATTGTTGGTATCTATGTTTCTCTCAATAAGACAGCTTTTGTTTGGAGCAGAAGATAAAATATAATATATTTCATATTTACCTGCTTCTTTATTATGATTACAGTAAAAAATATATAATTCATTCTGACACATCAATGGAGAAACATTTACAATCTCGATATTATGTTCGTTGTCTTCCATAGGAATGGATAAAAATTCTGTAAACCGATCCCGATTTAACATAGCTAATTTAATCTTGTTATCTGTTGATATGTAGTATATATATTTTTCTTTACAAGAGTATACATCGAAGTCC
>CAOXUF010000257.1:3267-3912 GCA_948560485.1 uncultured Eubacterium sp. | reverse complement strand
TCTTCCGATCTTTAATTTTGTGGAGTATATCAATGCATACAGCCACTGGGTAGCATTTGTGCTGCTTGTGTTTATTGGGGCAAATATGATTCGAGAGTCTGTAGGAGACCGGGAAGAAGAGGAATGTTGTAATCATGCAATCGGATTGAAAGAATTGATTACATTGTCCGTTGCTACCAGCATTGATGCCCTGGCAGTCGGAGTTACTTTTGGAACTCTGGGAATTAAATTACAGTTATCGATTTGGATGGCAGTACTTATTATCGGAGTAACTACTTTTTTTCTATCGGTAATAGGAGTTTTTATTGGAAATGCTTTTGGAGCAAAATATCAAACAAAGTCGGAGATTGCGGGTGGAATTATTCTGATACTTATTGGAATAAAAGTAGTATTGGAACATTATCTATAAGAAAAAGTATAAATAGTATTTAATATAAAATTAGATATTTAGAATTGAATATGCCAAAACAAAAGGAGTCTGAAAGTCAGTTTTAACTTGTCAGGCTTTTTTTACGTTTGCAGTATAATTTTTACAAAGTATAGTCAATAATCATTATTTTTACGTTGTGATATAAAAAAACAATAATAATAACGAAAAAAAGGAATATTGTATCGTTTTTTAATAGAGATATTTGTGCGAAATTA
>CAOXUF010000257.1:0-3257 GCA_948560485.1 uncultured Eubacterium sp. | reverse complement strand
AAAATATTAAAAAAACCATTTTATTGTAAAAATACGCCAAGAGAGTTAAAATAATATAGAAAAATGTTTTTTTAATAAAAAGCATAAATTAGTTTTTAGTATAAATAATGCTTACTAAATAAAAACAGGAAATAATCACGCAAATGGATGCTTAAAGATAAAAGAGAAAGGACAAAAAATTATGAGACAGATAATCAGACGAATAACAGGATGGATTTTAGTGTTATCAATGATAACATCAATGTTTGGACAGCCGATTCCAATGGCTTATGCGGCAGATGGAAACGAAGTTATGGGAGAAAAACCGGAATTATCGTTTACAATGACATATTATTCAGGAGGAAGCAGCATTAATCAGAACAAACATACGACTGATGGAGAGCAGGGTGATTTATCGGAGAATCTTAGAAATAAAAATAGTGCTTTACTTGGGCGTGGGGTTGAAAATGGAATTACGGTAGATCTGACAGCCGATTTGAAAAATGGGCGTGGTACAGCCAGAGGAATGTACTTTGAATTACAGCTTCCGGTATTTCGTGTTGAAGGAAGCAAACTGATAGAGCTGGATCAAAGTGAGATAGAGCAATTAAAGGATGAAGATTTTAAAAAAGAAAATTCAAAACTGGTAAGAGTAATGGCACAGTTTTCGCCGGAAGATGCAGATCTTTGGGACGGATATGTTAGTGGAACATCATATTGGGGAAGCAGTGTCAAGATATATCGAACTGGTGAACTGACTGGTGGTACTCAGGCAGTTGTTAAAACGAAACTCTATTTTGATGGACATATGCCGGAAAATACAGCAGCTTTGGTAAGACTTGGTGGTGGATATGCGGAGTGTGAAGACAATGATAAGATTTACTATGATTGGTTTGAAACAGCAGCCACCACAACAGATACAAAAGCAATATTTACAATGATTTGTTGTAACCTGGAGTGGGAACCAACAATAGAAGGAGTAAAGCCTAAGAATGTTATTTGGGATAGATATAATTATGTTACATACAAAGTAACTGTAAAAAATACATCGAAAGATCAGGATTCAAATTATAGCGCAACCAGTATTCAGATGGTAGTGCCTACGAATATGGGATCGGTAGATGGCTGGAGCAGTGGTCTCCATCCAGAAGAGGCTGCAAAGTTCCTGTATAATGATGGAAATCCAATCAAGAATGATGATTTTGAAAGCAGTATACAGAGAGAAAACTATATGGTAGGTGTTCCTGGCAAGGGCGGTATTATGATTTATGACGTTACAGCCTTGGAAGCTACTGCCGAAGGACAGGAAGCAATGTCCAAATGGGATATGACCCATTTTACAAATATCAAAGATGAGAATGGAAAGAAATTAGAGGAGATTCCATATTATTTTAAGCCGGATGGCGGAATCTATTTTCGTAAATATGAAAAAATATATAATGAAGTAGGAGCTAAGATACATGATGATGGCTCTGAATATGACCATACAACATTTTATGTAGCCCTTCCAATGGCAACGGACATTCCATCCAGTAAGCTGGATAGTCTGAATATTAAAGTCTATAATACCATTGCATTTGCAAATGATTATACTTGGACAAAAACTACGAATCATAATACATGGGGATTTATTAAGCCGGAAGATAGTTTTACCCATAAAAAGTTTGTTGTGGATAAAACAATAGTAAATGGAGAAGAAGTAGAAGAGGAGAAGGATAAACTATTTGTAGCAATTAATGATGAAGCGGATTATTATCTGGGACATTTCAAAAACACAGGAAATATTCCTATTTTTAACGGAATGGCGAATGATACCCATGATAAAGATTTTGGATTGACAAAAATCTCAGCTTTATTTAACCTTGCCGAAGGAGAGAAAGAGCCGGAATTAACAGACTGGTTCAAGAAAGACGATACAGTAGAATTTGAATTTCTGACATATGATGATCTGGCAGGAAGTGGCGGACCTGTTTCTGAATTCGTTTCTCTAGGTCAGTTGGAGCCGGATGAAACATTATCGAATGATAAGCAGAAAGCGTGGTCTTTGCAAATAGGAAATCTGATAAAGGATTACGAGCAAAGTGTCATTGCAACGGGTAAGAAATGTGTATATAATAACCGGTTCAGAGTAAGATTTAAGAAACGCATTGATCCGGGTGAAGAATTTGATGGAAGAATTACAGTGCATGGTGTTGCCGGCAAAGGAAAAGTATATAATAACAAATTGGATACTACATACGAAAAATGGATATGGAATCCAACATCTATGGCAGAGGACGACACAGGATATGTAAAGACACCGAAAAAACTTGCAACAGATGAGGCTGATATTCAGGCGATTGTAGCAAAACCTCAGATAAATGCACAGGTAATTGAGAAAACAGAAAATGGATACCAGTATGATGATCCTAAAACAGTTCCTGTAAATGTTCCGGGTTATGGTTTTTATTATCAGTTAGGTAACGACAGTGTTTCAAGGATAGTTCCGGGCATGTTTTCTACAGGAACAGTTGCAACAGTGAATGACACGACAAAAGCTGTGAAAGGTTTTATTACAGATAAAGTTATTTTATCAAAGCGACTGGTAGATGAAATTGCAGAAATCGAAAATATTACATTACATACAAGTGCAGATACAGATAAAGATATTGTGCTTGCTGTTTCTGATTTTTCAAAAGATGATGATGGAAATTATTATATAGATAGAAGTAAGTGGGAAAATAAGGGCGAGATTCTGTCTGTTTCAGTTAATGTAAAGAAGTTTGAGAAAGAAATAAATCTGACAGAAGATAATAAGGATGTTTATGTTGTTCTGGAAGGAACGGCTAATACGGTTACGCCGAATGGTAATGCTGCGAATGCAATAAAACCTGTTGGCACATTTGAAACAAAATATAAAGATGAGGATTTGAATGTAAAAGCAACAGATCCTGCAACAATGATTGTTGCAAATATTAATCCTGTTATCCGCGGTATCAGTTATGGAAGAAAGTGGCTTAAAGACAGCGATTATATTGAGTCTAAGGAAAACAGAGCCAGTGGAGCGGCAGACCAGAGTACAATACATCAGATTGAAGTTCCAAAAGGTATTGACAATTCAGGATATAAGTTTTTTATCGGTAATGCTACACCTTCTCCGGCAGGCAAATCAGAGATATCTGTTGATTTGTCCGGCAGTGTGGGAAATAAAACAACAAAAGATGTTAATGTCAGAGGATTTTTAACAAAGACAGTTACGATTTCCGGTTTTAAAAATGTTGCAGATCGGAAGAGCACAC
>CAOXUF010000256.1 GCA_948560485.1 uncultured Eubacterium sp. | reverse complement strand
TGTAGTTTTGTAGGAGCTGCTAATGCGATACAGAAGTGTGGTGCAGAGATTGCATTCTGTGATGTGGATAAGCGAACACAGAATGCAACAGCGACAGATATTGAGAAAAAGATCACATCAAGGACAAAGGCAGTGCTGTTAATGCATTATGGTGGTGTACCTTGCGAGATGGATGAGATCATGCAGATGGCAGATGCCCATCATATAAAGGTGATAGAAGATGCGGCATGTGGCGTTGCATCCAAATATAAAGGAAGAGCGTTAGGGACAATTGGAGATATGGGAATGTGGTCTTTTGATGCCATGAAGATATTGGTATGCGGTGACGGTTCCATAATTTATGTGAAGGATGAGGAGCTGTTACAAAGAGCTTCTAAGCTGTTATATTTTGGACTGGAGAGCAAGAGTGGCTATTCCAATTCTGTGGATCAGAAGTGGTGGGAATTTGAAATATCGTGTCTTGGCCGCAGGAGCATTATGAATGATATAACGGCGGCAATGGCGTTGGAACAATTGAAAAAATTGCCAGGATTTATTAAAAGAAGAAAAGAAATCGCGGAAATGTATACATCTGGTCTGCAGAATCTGGAATGGTTGACTGTACCGGAACCTGTACCTGCAGATTGTGAATCTTCTTACTATTTTTATCATATTCAGCTAAAAAATGGAAAGAGAGACGAGCTGGCCAGATTTTTACGTGACAGAGAAATATATACAACCTTCCGTTATTTCCCTTTACATCGAGTGAAATATTATAGATGCCATGAGCGATTTGAAAATGCCGATTGGGTGGCGGACAATACCCTTTGTTTACCGATACATCAATCATTGACAGATAAAGAAATTGGTTTTATTATGGACAAAATTGTAGAGTTCGGAGAGAATCAGTAGAGGAATTGGGTAAAGAATGATCTATTTAAAAATCGACGGAGCATGTGGCAACCAGTTTTTTCAGTATGCTTTTGCCAGAATGGTTCAGGAAAAAGTTGGTGGAGAGCTGGTAATTGATTATCAATATGTAAGGAGCCTTAAAACCTTATGGGCAGGAAGTGACAATCTGTTGGAACATTTTAATGTAGTTCCATATCGATATGTCACAAAGTCGGAGAATTTTAAACTTATTTGGCTGCGGATATTAAATTTTATTAAAAAAAGATTAAAACTGCATGATTATGAAAAGAGGACATACCGGTATTTTCTGTGGGCTGCCAGACATTTAGAGTGGTTTGGAATTTACTATTTTGGATCTTCATTTTTTCCATATAAGTTTTATAAAAATAGAAATATTATTATTAAAGGATTTTTTGAATCGCCGCGTTATTTTAAAGAAATTGATGAAAAAATATGCCAGGAGTTGACGCCTCGGCATCCGCTTTTGGAACAGAATATTAAATTGTATAAAATAATAACGAATAAGCCATCTGTATGTGTAACCATAAAACGGCAGGATGTAGAGCGACCGGATATATCATCCGTATATCAGTATGATATAAATTATTTTTATCATGCCATAGATTATATAAAGGAGAGGGAGCCCGAAGCAGTTTGGATTATTTTTTCTGATAATGTGGAATGGTGTAAAGAAAATTTCCATCCTGAAGGAGAAGTCTATTACGAAACAGCCGGAAATCCTATATGGGAGAAAATAAGGCTGATGTCTTCTTGTAAACATTTTATTATTCATAATTCGACTTTTAGCTGGTGGGTACAGCATTTGGCACAGAATCCAGATAAGATTGTAATTGCACCGGTGAAGTGGATGCTGCGAGATGATCAGCCAATTGATATATATGAAGAAAACTGGATTTATATGACAAATGACGGAGAAGCAAGAGATTATCATGATTGACAAAAAGAAGATATAGATGAATGGGCGAGGCGTGCAAATGTTTTTCAGTATTGTAGTTCCAGTATTTAATGTGGAATCCTATATAGAAGAATGTGTTCAAAGTGTGATAGAGCAAACATTTTCAGAGTGGGAATTGCTATTGATAGATGATGGCTCAACAGATCAAAGTAGTGTATTCTGTCAGGCATTTGCAGGTAAAGACAGCCGGATTCATTATTTTTACAAAGAAAACGGCGGACCTTCTGATACGAGAAATTATGGGATCAAAAGGGCCAGAGGACAATATCTTTTCTTTTTAGACAGTGATGATTTTATAGCAGAGTTTGCATTGGAGTCTCTTTACAGGGAATGTATGGACCAAAAGATGCCGGACGTACTATTATCTGAAGGAGAATTTTTATACTCTAAAAATAGAATAACAAAGAAAAAGAGTTTTAACTGTGTGGAATATAGAGGGATAACAGGTCGTAATGCAGTTTTGAAAACGATGTATATTACTCCTAACTGGGGGGTATTCGGAAAGTGTTATCGTCTGGACTATTGGAGAAAGCATGAATTTTGGTTTGCTAAAGGAAGACTGGGAGAAGATCTGGAGATTATTGACAGGGTAGTTTTAGAGGCAGAGACAGTATCTATGGTGCCCATGTTTTATTATTACCGTATTTCTCGTGAAGGTTCTCTTACTTCGAAAATAAATAAGAAACAAAAATTTGATGATTTGTTGGCGTTGATTAGTTGGGAGAAATATTTTGAAGAAAGGGAAATAGATAAGGAAGTTCGTACTGCTTTTCGTAAAATGACGGTGAGCATGTACTGCTATGAAATATTAGGGAATGCCTATCTATTCAAAGGAAACGAAAAGAGAGAGCTTTTAGAATTGGCAGAAGGGTTACTTTTTTATCTGGATTATTCCTCAAAAAAAGGGGTAAGATTGATGAAAATATTATGTCGGTGTTTGGGAATTAGGTTTTCATGTTTTGTGTTGGGAAGATTGAAGCGTTGGGGGATAGTATGAGAAATGGTGGAAGCGGTATAGATTATGTCATACGGAATAATGTGATAGAGGAGAACGAGATAAAAGTATCTGTAATCTGTTTAATATATAATCATGAAAAATATGTACGTGAAATGCTAGAAAGCATCGTAAATCAGGTGACAGATTTTCGATATGAAATAATTGTACATGATGATGCTTCCACAGATAGAACACAAGAAATTATTAAGGAATATGCACGAAGATACCCCCACATGATAATACCCGTATTTGAAGAAGAAAATCAATATTCTAAAGGTCAGGGAATTTTATTAAAAAAGGCATGTGAGAGAATACGAGGTAAATATTGTGCTTGGTGTGAGGGAGATGATTATTGGTGTGACCCGCATAAGTTAGAACAGCAATATCTCATTATGAGAAATCATCCAGAATGTAGTATTTGTGTACATCGGGTAGACTGTATTTATCCAGATGGAAGCAAACATCCTGTGAGCAAACCTGATAAAGACTATGATATGCGGGAAGGATATATATCAGAAGAGAATATGCAGAAGGCTCTGTGGAAACTAGGAGGATATCCTTTTCAGACAAGCAGCTATTTTTTGAAAAGGGAAGTTATTTGGGAACTGATAAAATTAGGCGAAAGTGAAACATGGACTGCATATGCAAATGGAGACATGCAGATGCTGATGATCAGCTTGTGTCAAGGGGGATGCTTCTATATTGATCGTGTCATGTCAAAATGGAGACAGGGTAATGAAGGATCATACAGCTCTCAGAAGTTGCAATGGACCGTAGAGCAGCATAAGGAAGAATTTATAAAAGGACTAAAGAGAGATGAATTGTATGATGAATATAGTCATCAGCATTTTCATGAGTACATTGTTACCGCCAGAATTCGGCAAATCTTAGGTAAAAGTAAAATAAATGGGGTAGAAACAAAAGAGAACTTAAAAAAATTTAAAGTTTCCATTACTGATATTTTGAAGTATGCTTCTAAAAAGGAAGAGTTTTACTATTTTTGTATCTGCTTACATCCACAGTTGCTTTCTTATTTGGTATTGTTGAAAAGAAAGCTTGAAAGACTTATTAAATATTAAGAAGAATTAAAAAGATCGGAAGAGCACACGTCTG
>CAOXUF010000255.1 GCA_948560485.1 uncultured Eubacterium sp. | reverse complement strand
CCACAACTGTGCCATATAAACTTTTTACCCCCACTCTTGACAAAGAGCCAAAAAAGCATCTACTTTTGATATACCCCTGTCTGCTTGACAGGAAGGATATCAAAAGTAGATGCTTTAATTTTTTGATTTCTTTACTTTTATCTTTTCATATTTTATTCATCAATCTTATTTGGAAACAGATGTGATACATTTAAATAATCAGGAATTCCTCTCTGATACTTCACAACCGGCTCACCCAGAATTAATGGATATACATAATCAATAAATTCCTGTGTTACATCATTACCACGTTCATTGATCCATTCACGGGGAACGTGTTTTACTAATCCTGCAACATTCTTTACATCAGTGTCTCCCATATCTACGCTGTAAGGGTCATTTCCTTTACGAATGGCAGTTACCATCACACCGGTTTTTCCTTTTAAAGCAATATCAACAGCATGGCGTCCCAGTCGGAAAGCTTCTCCGATATCTGTAATAGAAGACATATGAGCAGCACTTCTCTGTAAGATATTAATTTCTACAGAACGTACCTTGACCTGAATATTTTGTTTTATAATGTATTCAAGGCATTTGCCGGTACCACTGAGCTGGCTGTGACCGAAAGTATCTTCTACAGCTGTTGTGGCACTGACATAATTTCCGTCTTTATCTTTGATGCCTTCAGATACAGCAATAACTACGTTATTATACCGATCCATGGCGGCTTTTACATCTTCGATAAACTCCTGCTCTACAAAAGGAGTTTCCGGTAAATAAATTAAATGTGGTGCAAAATTATATTCATTTCTGGCAAGGACTGAAGCTCCAGTCAGCCAGCCGGCATCCCGCCCCATAATTTCTACAATAGTAACACTGTTAATTGGGTAAATGGATGTGTCATGACCTATCTCTAATAGTGTAGAAGCTACATATTTTGCAGCTGAACCATATCCCGGAGTGTGGTCTGTTACACAAAGATCATTGTCTATTGTTTTTGGAATACCTATAATCTTAATGTCCTTTTCAACAGCCTTAGCATAAGTGTTCAACTTGTCCACAGTGTCCATAGAATCATTTCCGCCAATATAGAAAAACGCATCAATTTCATGTTTCTCAAATTGGTTAAATATATATGCATAAGGTGCGTCATCTTCATTATAATCAGGTAACTGATAACGACAGGAACCCAGATACATAGAAGGTGATTTTTTTAAAAGTTCAATAAACATTGGGGTTTCTTCGACTTTTTTGGATAAATTCATTAATCTTCCATTTAGCAGCCCTTGAACTCCATTGAGTGAGCCATAAACAGTTTGAAATTGTTTACTGTCAATAGCACCCTGAATTACTCCTGCAAGACTGGAATTAATGGCAACGGTTGGCCCGCCTGATTGGGCAATTAAGCAATTTCTCATATAAATCTCCATTCTGTCATTTCTTCTAATGACATTTATAATAGTAAAATAAAATTCTATTACAAGTATACACCAGTTTTTGACAAAAACCAATATGATATTTAAAGTTCAGCCATGCGATATAAATGATAAATATCAATAGGCTGCTTGCAGACTACTTAATTTTTATCATTTATATCTTATGGTGGACAACCACAGCGAAGGAAACCCGTAGGATTTTCAAGCTGATGGCTGGACTATGGAAATATATGGAATATTTTTAACAATGGAAGAATAGTGGCATACACTAATAATGTAAAACAAAGAAGAAAAAGGAGTAGCGAATGGATTGCAACATGAACCATGGTATGAACTGCGGTATGAATCGAAACATGAGCAGAAATACAAATTGCAATATGAATCGAAATGCAGGAAGAAATATGAGTTGTGACATGAATAGAAATGCAAATAGAAATTCAAATTGTAACATGAGCCGTGATATGGGTAGAAATGTTAACTGCAATATGAATAGAAATATGGTGGGAAATACCAGTTGTAATATGAACAGAAATGGGATGAATTGTGGAATGAACAAAAATACAAATAATAGAAATATGGAAGAACACCAAATGAAAAAGGATATGATGCATAGCAAACCGGGATGTAGTTGTGGAAAAATGGAGGGCTGTGACAGAGGAACAGAACCTGTAGATCGTATGGCACCGGGAATGGCGTTTGTGCCATGGCAGAAATGGGAAGATGTTTATTGTATGGAAAAAGGACTAGAACGAGGAACGATATTTGAGCAATTGGATAAACCGTTTCTAGGAGGTAGAGGAAAATGATGAATATGGATAGAAATGGCCTGATGAAAATCATTACACAGGCAAGTTTTGCTTTAGATGACACCAGATTATTTTTAGATACACATCCCAGCTGTAAGGAAGCTATCGAGTACTATAACAAGGCACAGGCAGTTAGGGAAGAAGCGTGGAATGAGTACACTAGCAAGTTTGGTCCGCTCACTTTTTATGAGGTAAGTAATGAAGATTATTGGGAATGGAATAAAGGTCCGATGCCTTGGGAAGGAGGAAACTGCTAATGTTTGTATATGAAAAAAGATTACAGTATCCTGTTGATATTAAAATAAGAAATCCAAAAACAGCACAAGTTATCATTAGTCAGTACGGAGGACCGGATGGAGAGGCGTCTGCTGCATTCAGATATTTATCACAAAAGTTTACGTTTAAAAATCCAAGAATTGCAGGGTTGCTCAATGATATTGGAACAGAGGAACTTTGCCATTTAGAGATTGTTGGAACGATGGTTCATCAGTTGGTTAAAGACCTTCCATGTGATGATGCAGATATTGCCGGATTCGAGAAATACTATGTAGACCATACATTAGGTGTTTGGCCACAGGCTGCGGGGGGAGTGCCGTTTACAGCTACAGAGTTTCAGTCATCAGGAGATCCGATAGCAGATTTATTCGAAAACATGGCTGCGGAACAGAAGGCACGAAAAACTTATGACAACATTTTATCATTAGTAAAAGATAATGAAGTCTGCGAACCAATCAGATTCCTCAGAAAGAGAGAAATTGTGCATTTCCAGCGCTTTGGAGAGGCCCTCAGGCTTTTGACTGAAGAACTGGATCAGAAAAACTTTTATGCATTTAATCCAAGTGGATGTAAATGTAAATAAATAAAATAAAGAGTGGGATTTATGAGTTGTAAGAAGTAAATTCCACTCTTTTAAAATTGCTCTAGTTTTGTTATTATGAAATAAGAATATTATTTCTATATAAATAGATTTTTATTAACGATTTATATCGAATGAAAAAGGTTTACATTTGTATGGGAAATATCAGGAGGTAAAGATGAAAGGGAACAGATTAACACGAAAGATTATTAAAACAATGGCAATTACAACTGTACTGATTGTGGCAGGTGGCATAAATTCTAATGTTTGTACAAAAGCGGCTAATCAGTCTGATTTGTACAAGCTTGTATGGAGTGATGAATTTAATGGTAATGAGTTAGATACATCTATATGGAATTACAACTATGGAAATGGAGACAATGTGGCAGGCTGGGGTAATAACGAGTTGGAATATTATACAGATGATAAAGCGAACGTAAAAGTGCAAAATGGTTCGTTAATAATTACTGCAAGAGCAGAAAAAGATGAAAATGGAAAAACTATGAGATATACATCAGGAAGATTGAATACGAGTGGAAAAGCTTCTTTTAAATATGGAAAAATGGAAGCAAGAATAAAGATTCCGTCAGTTAAAGGACTATGGCCTGCGTTTTGGATGCTGGGACAGAATGAACCAAAAGGATGGCCTTATTGCGGAGAAATAGATATTCTTGAAACATGGAATACGCTGCAATTTGCCCAGGGAACAGTGCATTGGGAAAATGAATTGTTAAAGCCGGGAAGAGATACATATAATGCATTTTCTACACAGATGAAGGATAAAACCCAGTGGCACATATATGGAATGAATTGGGATGAAAAGAAAATTGAGTTTACATTAGATAATAAAGTATATGGTACATATAGTTTAAAAGGTTCAGATAAATCTGAGTTGAAAAA
>CAOXUF010000254.1 GCA_948560485.1 uncultured Eubacterium sp. | reverse complement strand
TTTCATATACAACATTTAATTTTGCTTCTTTATAATCATACTTTGTTTCAACAAATGTAAAACCATTGATTCTTGAAATAATCTGTGCAGCATCTTTTCCAAGACCATTTAAGATAACTCTTAAAGGCTTCTTACGAACCTTGTTAGCCTTTTCAGCGATACCGATAGCACCTTCTGCAGCTGCGAATGATTCGTGACCTGCTAAGAATGCGAAACACTCTGTCTCTTCTTCTAATAACATCTTTCCTAAGTTACCATGTCCAAGACCTACCTTTCTGTGGTCAGCAACAGAACCAGGAATACAGAATGCCTGAAGACCTTCACCGATTGCTGCAGCAGCATCAGCAGCTCTTCTGCAGTCTTTCTTAATAGCAATTGCCGCACCTACAATATAAGCCCAGCATGCATTTTCAAAACAAATTGGCTGAATACCTTTTACCATATCGTAAACGTTTAATCCAGCATCCTTTGTTATTTTTTCAGCTTCTTCAATAGAAGCAATACCATAACTATTTAAAACAGAATTAATCTGGTCAATTCTTCTCTCATATGATTCAAATAATGCCATTGTCGTTACCTCCTATTCCTTTCTTGGGTCGATAATCTTAGCAGCATCATCAACACGGCCATACTGACCTTTTGATTTTTCCCAAGCTGTTGTAGGATCATCGCCTGCTTTAATAAAGTCTGTCATCTTTCCAAGATTTACAAACTGGTAACCAATAACTTCATCATCAGCATCAAGAGCAATACCTGTTACATAGCCTTCAGCCATTTCAAGATATCTGACACCCTTTGCCTTTGTAGCATACATTGTACCAACCTGTGAACGAAGACCTTTACCTAAATCTTCAAGACCGGCACCTACTACTAAACCATCATCTGAAAATGCACTCTGAGTTCTACCATAAACAATCTGTAAGAATAACTCTCTCATAGCTGTATTGATAGCATCACAAACCAAGTCAGTGTTTAACGCTTCAAGAATTGTCTTTCCCTGAAGAATTTCAGCCGCCATAGCTGCTGAATGTGTCATACCTGAACATCCAATTGTCTCTACTAATGCTTCTTCAATGATACCTTCTTTAACATTTAATGTAAGCTTGCAGGCACCCTGCTGAGGAGCACACCAGCCAACACCATGTGTAAAACCTGAAATATCTTTGATTTCTTTTGAGTGAACCCACTTACCTTCTTCCGGTATTGGAGCAGGCTCATGCTTTGCGCCCTTAGCAACCGGACACATCATTTCAACTTCTTTTGAATAAATCATTTGAATAAATACTCCTTTCGAAATATGTATAATAAAGTGTTGCCCGCAACACTTTGCGTGCGAGCCATTGCGTAAGCATATTTATCTCTACACGCAACTATGGACTATTCTCTCATAAAATGACAAAATAGTCCATAGTAAAACCTAAAATTTTCCTTATAATTTAATCTTTTTCACCTTAGAAAATGTACCAAATACTTTTTTCTTTCCATTTAACTTATATGCACGGACTTTAAAAGTATATTGAACGCCTTTCTTCAGTTTCTTTTTTATTAGTTTAATTTTTTTCGGGTTTTTTATTGTTTTAATTCTCTTAAACTTGCCTTTACCCTTTTTCATGTATATCTGATAACCTTTTGCATCACAAATCTTTTTCCACTTCAATGTCACTTTTTTCTTTGACTTCTTTAGTGATTTTATAACTACCTTTGCCGGCTTTTTAAAAGTTGGTGCTTTTTTCACATACACACTGCATTTTGCAGTATATTTACCATCCTCACTAATAACTGTTATGATTGCTGTTCCTTCCTGGAAAGCCACAACTCTTCCATTCGCTTCTACATCAGCTACATTTGGATTGCTGGATATCCAGTTATATTTTTTATTTGTAGCATTTGACGGGTAAACAACTGCTGACAAAGTTTCGGCTGTACCCGGTTGCAAATTTAATACTGTTTTATTTAATGTGATTTTTGTGACATTTACCTTTACAGTAATTTCATATTCCGATTTAAGTTCCGGTTGCTTTTGAGAATACACTGTTATTTTGGCAGTACCTGGAGCAACTGCTTTTACAACACCATTCTCATCTACTGTTGCAACATTGTCATTAGAAGATTTCCATACCAAACTTTTATATGTCGTATTTTGTGGATAAATTGTCTCTGTAAGTTTCACTTCTGTTCCCGGCTCGACTGTATCACTGACCTTATCTAATATAAGCTTCGTCATCAATACCGGTTTACAATTAATATAGATATGATCTTTTGCTTTTGGATTATCAATTGATGTTGCTGTAATAATTGTCTTTCCTTCTTTGACTGCCGAAACCTGACCATTACTGTTAACCGTTGCGATAGATTTGTCACTGCTCTCCCATGTAACTCTTGTGTCTGTCGCATTGTTTGGTGTGACATATGCATTAACATAAGAGTTTTCTCCTACAAAAATATCCATTGTAGTATCGTGGATTTCTACATCTTCTACACGAACCGGTACCGTAATTCTTTCAGATATTACAACCTTGCTGTCACAAATGTATTCCCCATCCTTCGCTTTTGCAACTAAATAATATACATAAGTATTACATTCCAACTTCTCATCGGTATAACTCGTTCCAGTCCCGGAATATACTTCAACTTTTTCCTTATCAACAAGTGATCTCTGCAATACATATTTTTGTGCATTATCAACTGCATTCCATTTAACAATGACCCCTTCTTTATTTTCTGTTAATGAAACTGATAACTGTGGTGCATCAATTCCCTTTGCTACTGTAACATTACATGTTTTCTTAACACTAGGATCACTTTGTGAAGCAGCTGTAATAACTGCTTTTCCTACATTCTTAGCTGTAACCAGTCCATTCTCATCTACTGTTGCAATATTGTTATCTGAAGATGTCCAAAGAATCGTCTTATTTGCTGTATTAGACGGATTAATTGCCGCATACAACTGCTCCTTAGACACACCTTCTCCGGTAATATCCAATTTAATTTCGTTTCTGCTGAGATACATATTTTCCGCAACTATCGTAGATTCATTATATACCTCTAATTCCTTTACTTCAAAGCAATAATTACCATATATTGTCCCCTGAAGTCTCAAATATGCTTTTGTAACCGGCTGTTCTAATTTAATCACCTTATATTCATTCGCTTTTCCATCGCTAATATATGCTACATCTTCCCAGACTCCTCCATCATTTGAAACCTGAAGCTTATAACCTGCCATATAACCACCGGACCACAGAATTTTAACTGTATCAAACTGCTGGGGTGCAGCCCACTTTAATTGAATAAACTGATTTGCACGCTCTTCATTTGTTCCCTGTTTCGGTGTCTGCCAGATGGAATTTTTATCGCCATCTATTGCTTTATCAGCAGTATTGTTTCCATCAAATGAAGATGCAGTTGCAACTGCATTTAAAGCAATATTATCAGTTGTCTTTTCCTCTGTACTGCCTGGTGTAAATGCTTCTATTTCATATAAATAGTATCCATAATTCAATGCTCTGTACTTTAAATCTAATTTAAGATATTTTGCATCAACTGGATCAAATGTATATTTGTTCTTTCCTGCCTTACCATTTGTTTCTGATGCTACCTTTGCCCAGTTTCCTTCTTTGCCGTCCTTTGAAACATAAATATCGTAAGTCTTTCCACATGATGTTTCCCATACCAAATCAATTGTGTCAATCGTGTACACAGAATCAAATTGGAAAATCCATTCCTGTGGATCATATAATGCATCTGTTGGTGATGGCTGGTTCATTGATGCCTGCCATCCTGTATTTTCATCACCATCTACCAATTTTAGAGCATCGCCTGTTGAATTTGGAATATTTACTCTGGAATTTTTTGCCACATTCATCCCTAGCGGCTGTGACATTCTAAAGATATCTGCATCTACCGAAACTTCCAATGCAGATAATGTCATACAAACTGACAAAAAGAAAATTAATAAAGATTTGAAGCTTGTTGTTTTTTTCATAGACATACCTTTCCCATAACAATAACT
>CAOXUF010000253.1:2162-4033 GCA_948560485.1 uncultured Eubacterium sp. | reverse complement strand
TATATAAATGCAGCAAAAACTTGCGGCATATTGTCAACAGTTGATACTATACAACACTTATGCATAAAAAGCAAGAAAAAATATAAAAAAATGTATAATTATGCAAATATTATGTATAAAACTTGCATATTATGCAGAAAGAGTGTATAGTTACTAACAGTAACATAAAATGGCTTGTATTTTAATACGCAAAAGACTAAAATACATTTGAAAGAAAGTATTACAGAGAGAGGTAAATATGATAAAAGTAGGTATTATTGGTTCTACAGGATATGCAGGTGCTGAGATTGTCAGATTAATACAGCAGCACAAGGAAGCAGAAGTAGTATGGTTTGGTTCAAGAAGTTATGTAGATAAAAAATATTCAGAAGTTTTTAGGAACATGTTTCAGATAGTCGATGCAAAGTGTCTCGATGATAATATGGAGGAACTGGCAGAGGCAGTTGACGTTATTTTTACAGCTACTCCACAGGGGCTTTGTGGTTCTCTGGTAAACGAAGAGATATTAAATAAGGTAAAGATTATAGATTTAAGTGCTGATTTTAGAATTAAAGATGTAGCTACTTATGAAAAATGGTACGGAATTGAACATAAAAGTCCGCAGTTTATTGATGAGGCTGTGTATGGATTATGTGAAATCAATAGAGATAAGGTAGCGGACGCTAGAATTATTGCGAATCCGGGATGTTATACAACCTGCAGCATTTTGTCCATTTATCCGATGGTAAAAGAAGGGCTCATTGATACAAAGTCCATTATTGTAGATGCGAAATCAGGAACATCCGGTGCAGGACGCGGTGCAAAAGTTCCAAATCTTTTCTGTGAGGTAAATGAAAATATTAAGGCGTATGGAGTTACAACACACAGACATACACCGGAAATAGAGGAACAGTTAGGATATGCGGCTGGTGAGGAAGTGTTAATTAATTTTACTCCACACCTTGTTCCAATGCAGAGAGGTATCTTAGTGACTGCTTATGCTGATTTGAAAAAAGAAGTTACATATGACGAAGTAAAAGCTGTTTATGACAAGTATTATGGAGATGAATATTTCATTCGTGTATTAGAAAAGGATGAAACACCTGAAACGAGATGGGTAGAAGGCAGTAATTTCGTTGATGTGAATTTTAAAATTGATGAGAGAACCGGTCGTATTATTATGATGGGAGCTTTAGATAATCTGATAAAAGGAGCAGCAGGACAGGCTGTACAGAATTTTAATATTATGTTTGGTTTTGATGAGAATGAAGGACTGCAGCAGGTGCCAATGTTCCCATAAAAAATGAGTTTATAATAAAAGAAGAGCAAGACAGCACGAAATGTTTGGTGAAAAATAATTGTAACAGCAAGGAGAGATTATGAAGAAAATAGATGGTGGAGTAACTGCTCCAAAAGGATTTAAAGCAACAGGACTGCGTGTGGGCATCAAAGAAAGCAATACAGAAAAAAAAGATATGGCGATGATTTACAGTGAAGCGCCATGTGTGGCAGCAGGTACATTTACGACCAATCAGGTAAAAGCAGCACCTGTAAAATGGGATATGGATATCGTAGAAAATAGTGAGGAAGTTCACGCAGTCGTATGTAACAGTGGTGTTGCCAATGCATGCACAGGTTCTGAGGGAATGGAATATTGTGAAGATATGGCACAAACTACAGCAGATGCTCTTAACATAGGAAAGAACGAAGTTCTAGTAGCATCTACCGGAGTAATCGGTGCACAACTTCCTATGGATAAGATAACAAAAGGAATAGATATGCTTGTACCACAACTTAGCGACGGGTTAGATGGCGGACATGATGCGGCACTTGCAATTATGACGACAGATACTATTCCAAAAGAGATTGCTTATGAAGTGGAAATCGGAGGA
>CAOXUF010000253.1:0-2152 GCA_948560485.1 uncultured Eubacterium sp. | reverse complement strand
GAAAGACCTGCACAATTGGCGGAATGTGTAAGGGTTCCGGCATGATACATCCCAATATGTGCACAATGCTTGGATTTGTTATGACAGATGTAAATATATCTAAGGAACTCCTGACAGAAGCATTAAAGGAAGATATTAAGGACACTTTTAATATGGTTTCTGTGGATGGAGATACTTCGACCAATGATACGGTTTTACTTCTTGCAAATGGATTGGCTGGCAATGAAAAGATAACAGAAAAAAATGAGGATTACCATAAATTTATAGAAGTACTTCACCAGATTAACGTTTTCCTGTCAAAGAAAATAGCAGGAGATGGTGAGGGAGCAACAGCGCTGTTCGAAGTGAAAATCGTTGGTGCAGAGTCAAAAGAACAGGCAGTTACACTGGCAAAATCAGTTGTGACATCCAGTCTTACTAAGGCGGCAATTTATGGACATGACGCAAACTGGGGAAGAATTCTTTGTGCATTGGGATATTCTAAAGCACGCTTTAATCCGGACGCAGTAGATATTTATTTTGAGAGTAAGGCAGGAAAGCTGAAGATTGTGGAAAATGGAATGGCAACAGATTACAGTGAGGAAAAAGCCACAGAAATTTTGTCGGAAGAGGAAGTGACAGCTATCTGCGATATGAAGATGGGTGAATACAGTGCAACGGCATGGGGATGCGATCTGACGCATGAATATGTAAGTATAAATGCAGATTATAGAAGTTAGTGTAGTAGACGAAAACATGTAAAGAAAAGAGGAAGTTAAAATGTTAATGAAGGGACAACAGAATTTGCATATGGAAAAATGGATAGAGAAGGGAGATGTGCTGATAGAGGCACTGCCTTATATCCAGAGATTTAACCGAAAGATTATTGTTGTAAAGTATGGCGGGAGTGCTATGCTTGATGAAGATTTTATGTCCAGTGTCATACAGGATATTACATTATTGAAATTAGTTGGATTTAAACCAATTATTGTGCATGGGGGTGGTAAGGCGATTAGTAAACATATTGACCGTCTCGGTATGGAGACAGAGTTTATTAATGGACTCCGTGTGACCAATGAAGAAACTTTGGATGCAGCAGAAATGGTATTAAACAGCGTAAATAAAAAGTTGGTTCAGATAGTGCAGCAGCTGGGCGTAAGAGCGATTGGTATCAGTGGCAAAGACGGTAATCTATTAACTGTGAAAAAGAAACTTTCTGCAGGAGAGGATATTGGATATGTAGGAGAGGTCACAGCGGTGAATACAGATATCTTATTAGATTTGTTAGAGAAAGACTTCCTGCCGATTGTCTGTCCGATAGGTTTGGATGAAGATTTTCACGGTTATAATATCAATGCGGATGATGCGGCCAGTGCCATTGCCGAAGCTGTCAAAGCAGAGAAACTCGCATTTTTGACAGATACAGAAGGTGTCTATATGGATATTGAAGATACAGGTTCAGTCATATCTGAAATGACTGTTTCCGAGGCACAGGAGCTAATCGATAAAGGCATTATTGCCGGAGGTATGCTTCCGAAAATCAAGAATTGCATGGAGGCAATTAATCATGGAGTTTCCCGTGTACATATTCTGGATGGCCGTATTCCTCATAGTATTCTTCTTGAAATATTTACAAATAAAGGTATTGGAACAGCTATTTTGGGAGATGAGCAGGAAAAGTTTTATACACATACAAAGATGTAAAAAGTAACCAGTATAACAAATAAAGAGTGTGGGAGGTTTTAATATGGAATATATGGAAAAAGCAGAACAGTATCTGGCACATACATATAATAGATTTCAAGTTGTGGTAGATAAAGCAGAGGGTGTATATATATATGATGTCAATGGAAAGAAATATCTTGATTTTGCATCAGGTATCGGTGTTTCCAGTCTTGGATATGGAAACAAAGAATATACAGAAACATTAAAAAATCAGATTGATAAAATAACACATACATCAAATTTATTTTATAATACACCATCTATTGAAACAGCAGAAAAACTTGTAAAAGTTACAGGATTGAAAAAGGTCTTTTTTACAAACAGTGGTGCTGAAGCAATTGAAGGTGCTATGAAAATGGCAAAACGTTATGCATATGACAGAGATGGACATACAGACCATGAGATCGGAAGAGCACACGTCTGAACTCCAGTCACGAGATTCCATCTC
>CAOXUF010000252.1 GCA_948560485.1 uncultured Eubacterium sp. | reverse complement strand
CATGTCATCCTTTCTACACAGGACAGCAGAAAGCTATCTCAGCACGTGGTAGAATTGATAAGTTCAATAAGAAATATGGTATCAAATAATTTTTTGAGGATAACAGGTTGAGAAGAGATTCTCAACCTATTTTCGTTGTAAAATAATATTTACATTGACAAAGGTGAATGATTGAAAGAAACATTTAATCTTGAGTTTATGTTTCAATTAGGAGTTTAGGTATTTCTGAATGAAACATTAGGAGATAAGATATGAGAAATAACAAACTTTGTTCTTCCGGCATCGGCGGTCAGGCGGTAATGGAAGGAATTATGATGAGAAATAAGGACCGGTATGCTGTGGCAGTGAGACAGTCAGATGGTTCGATTGTTGTAGATACGCAGAAATTTAAGGGGATTACAAGTAAGTGTAAGTTGTTTCAGCTTCCATTTATTAGGGGAATATTTAGTTTTATTGATTCTTTGATTCTTGGAATTAAGACACTTACGTTTTCTGCAAAGTTTTTTGATGATGAGGCAGACTATTCAGACGAGCCGGATAAATTCGAACAGTGGCTTACAGATAAGTTTGGTGATAAGGCAGAAAAAGTTATTATGGGATTTACAGTTGTATTTTCCATTATGATTGCCATAGGGTTATTTATGGTGCTTCCTTTGTTTATTGCAGATATTATGGAGAGATATGTATCCTGGGTTACACCGGGACATGTGCCAGTCATCGAGGGAGTCGTTAAGATGATTCTGTTTATTGCATATCTTTTGTTGATTTCTCTGATGAATGATATTAAGAGAACATTTATGTATCATGGTGCAGAACATAAATGCATTAACTGTATTGAAAATGGGCATGTTTTAACTGTTGATAATGTCAGAAAAAGTTCCAGATATCACAAGCGGTGTGGTACTAGTTTTCTGCTGGTAGTATTAATTATCAGTATTGTTATGTTTATACTTATCAGAACAGATATTGTCTGGCTGAGATATGTTACGAGAATTCTTTTAGTGCCTGTAATTGCAGGACTGTCTTATGAATTTATCAGGAAAGCAGGCTCTTCGAATAATAAAGTTATAAATGTATTGAGTATGCCTGGAATGTGGATGCAGAAAATTACGACAAAAGAGCCTACAGACGATATGATCGAAGTGGCGATTGAGGCGGTAGAGGCAGTTTTTGACTGGGAGCAGTATCTGGATGACAATGGAATCAAAAGAGTTTCCAGACGAAAGGTTATGCCTGTAGATAAGCAGCCTTTACCAAAAGAATATAAAAAAGACAGAAAAGGTTCAGGATATAATTGGAAGTTTTAGTAAAAGATGTTGTGGCAAAGGCGATAGAAAAACTGGATGCCGCAGGAATTGCAGAAAGCAGGATTGACAGCTGGCTTTTGGCAGAGAGTGTATTAGGAGTTTCCAGACAGGATTTGTTCTTAGAGCCGGAGAAAAGTGTCAGCGAGGAGCAGGCGCAGAAATATTTGAATGCTGTATCTGTGAGAGTGAAACACATTCCACTTCAGCATATTACAGGTTATCAGCAGTTTATGGATCTGGAATTTGTAGTAAATAAAGATGTGCTGATTCCAAGACCGGAAACGGAGTTGTTAGTAGAACAGGTGGTTTCCTATATCAAAGACAATGATGTAAAAGTATTAGATATGTGTACCGGTTCAGGATGTATTGCGGTGTCAGTAGACAGAATGTGTGCGAATGCAGATGTGACAGCTGTTGATATTTCAGAGAAGGCTTTAAAGGTGGCTGGGGAAAACAATATAAGAAATGAGGGCAGAGTTACTTTTGTGCAAAGTGACTTGTTTGAAAATATTCATGAAACATATGATATTATTGTTTCAAATCCACCATATATTCCTACCAGTGACATAGAAACGTTGATGGAGGAAGTGAGGGAACATGAGCCGCGTCTGGCGTTGGATGGAAGTACTGACGGACTAAAATTTTACAGGGAAATTTGCACAAATGCAGTCAATTATTTAAACGAGAATGGAAAAATCTTTCTTGAGATAGGTTATGATCAGGGACGGACTGTTCCTGAACTGCTCAGAGAGAATGGTTTTACAGATATACAGGTTTTGAAAGATTTATCAGGCAATGACCGTATGGTGATTGCCGGGAAGGAATAGAAATGTTTGACAAATTAGACATCATCGTAGAAAGATATGACGAGATTATGGAGCAGTTAAATGACCCAAATGTTGTCAGCAATCAGGAGCATTTTAGAAAAATTATGAAAGAGCAGAGTGATCTGGCACCGATTGTAGAATTATATAAGAAATATAAAGATGCAAAACAGACGATTGAGGACAGCCTTTTTATTCTGGAAGAAGAGTCAGACGAAGAAATGAAAGAACTGGCAAAGGAAGAGATGAATGAGGCAAAGGCATCAATTCCACAGATGGAGGAAGAGTTAAAGATTCTTCTTTTACCAAAAGACGTCAATGATGACAAGAATGTTATCGTGGAAATCAGAGGCGGAGCCGGCGGTGATGAGGCAGCCCTGTTTGCAGCAGAACTTTATAGAATGTATTGTATGTATGCAGAGACCCAGAAATGGAAAACAGAGATGATTTCTTTAAATGAAAACGGCATTGGAGGTTTTAAGGAAGTTGTATTTATGATAAATGGACAGGGAGCTTACTCACGACTGAAATATGAGAGTGGTGTACACCGTGTACAGCGTATTCCGGTAACAGAGTCCGGTGGACGTATCCATACATCAACAGCGACTGTTGCTATTATGCCGGAGGCAGAAGAGGTGGATGTAGAGATTGATATGAATGATTGCCGTTTTGATGTGTTCAGAGCATCCGGTAACGGAGGACAGTGTGTCAATACAACTGATTCTGCCGTAAGACTGACACATATTCCTACAGGTATCGTGATTTCCTGTCAGGATGAAAAGTCACAGCTTAAAAATAAGGATAAGGCGTTGAAGGTTCTTCGTGCAAGACTTTATGAGTTGGAGTGCCAGAAAAAGCAGGACGCAGAATCAGAAGCAAGACGCAGCCAGATAGGTACAGGAGACCGTTCTGAAAAAATAAGAACATATAACTTTCCGCAGGGTCGTGTAACAGATCATAGAATTAAGTTTACGACACATAGATTAGACAGTATTATGAATGGTGATATTGATGAGATTATTGATAACTGTGTAGCGGCAGATCAGGCAGCAAAGCTTGCACAGGTGGAAGAATAATACAGTTTATTTTAATATTATATAATAATTAAAAATAGAAGTGATTTCAGGAAAACAATATCGGATGTTGTGAATATTACTTCTATTTTTTATGGGAAAAATTCTCATTACCTAAAGGTTATACTTTTTCTTTACTCAAACTACTTTTTTTGATATAATAATCCACAACTGTGACAATCGGGAGGTGCTGTGCTATGAAAGGCATTACAGATATACATAGTCACATCTTATTTGAGGTAGATGATGGTTCAGATTCTATTGAAACATCTTTAAAATTGTTGAGAAAAGAATATGAGCAGGGAGTCAGAAATATTATATTGACACCTCATTTTCATATAGGAGAGTGCATGCCTGAGAGCAAGCTGGTCAGAGAACATTTTGGGCAGTTAATGAAACTGGCAAAGAGGGAAATACCGGAATTGCAGCTGTTCCTTGGAAATGAAATTATGGCATGCAATGACATGGTGCGGCTATTGGATGAAGGAGTCATAAACACATTGGCAGGAACAAGATTTGTGTTGGTCGAGTTCTATCCTTCAGTACAATACGAAACGATGTTAAAATATATCAGTAATTTATTAAATGGTGGATACAATCCGATTATTGCACATTGCGAACGATATGCATGTTTACATTCTACGTTTAAAAAGATTCATGCTAAAAATCTTAGTCATCTTATAGAGATGGGAGTATATCTGCAGGTGAATGCAGTCAGCGTTTTTGAGAGGGATGTAAAATTTGTAGAAAAATTAATAGATAACGATTATTTACACTTCATTGCTACAGATGCTCATAGTCTGGGTCATAGAAATGTATATTGGGATAAATGTATCAGATTTTTAAGAAAAA
>CAOXUF010000251.1:2051-4073 GCA_948560485.1 uncultured Eubacterium sp. | reverse complement strand
TTTAGGATTGAGCAATTAGAGGATGGTATTTGGGAGTTAATTTATTTCAAAATAATTGTAAGGGAGGTGCAGCAGTATTATTGTGTTTGCATACTCCCTTTAAATATATTTAGTTTGATTATCAATATAGATGTAGTATAGAAAGTAGAATTAAAGCAACAAAGGAGACAATTATGTTTGAGATTACGGGTGAGGATATAATGGCATTGGATGATGTGGATCTTCGTGAATTGGTGGGGCGTTTATGTAAAGCTGAGGTAGAACGGGACGGTGGGGCCACATCAGGGGTACATTATGGAGGACATCAAAAAGCACGGGATGGTGGAGTAGATGTTGAAGTTGATATAGACTTCTCATTGCGGAAAGGGAGTTATATACCTAAATCATGTACTTTTTATCAAGTTAAGGAACACAAGATGACTCCAAAAGCGATTGAACATGAAATGTGTCCCCAAGGAGTAAGAAGGCTAATATTTGATGAACTTGTATTAAAACAAGGAAGTTATATTATTGTAAGTGGAAGAGATAATGTTTCTCCTTCGGCATTAAAAGATCGCATAAAGGCGATGAAGGCGGCTCTTGGCCCCTTGAAAAACGGAGTTTCTGTTGATTTTTATGATCAAAGCAGAATGGCCAATTGGGTAAATGATTATGAGCCGATTGTTGCTTGGGTTAAGTGTAAGCTGGGAGATTCATCTGAAGGGTGGTCTCCTTATGGAAATTGGACAGGCGATCATGATGATTTAGCCCGTCCATATATTGTAGACAAAAATATTCGAATTAAAAAAACTGATATAGCAGAAACCATGTCTATTCAGGCTGCTCTTGAGGATATACGTTCAATATTACGGAATCCTGGTAAATCGGTTCGCCTAACCGGTTTATCAGGAGTTGGAAAAACACGATTTGCACAGGCGTTATTTGAGGAAATAGGATACGGTCCGCTTCCACAAGAACTTGCGCTTTATGTTGATTTTCAAAAGCCTATTAGAATGTTTCCTATGGAAATGGTAAAAGAATTACTTGCAAAAAAACATAGGAAGATCGTAATTGTAGATAACTGTGCTGCTACAGAACACCATGAATTAACAAGACTCTGCAAAGCCCCCAAGAGTACCGTTAGCTTGCTTACGATTGAGTATGACGTACAAGATGGAGAGCCAGAAGATAGTGAAGTATACCAGATGCTTCCTTCATCGAATGAATGTATTGTTGATATTTTGAAACAGAGAAAATTTTACAAAAATGATCAGGATTACAATAGAATTGCGTTACTGGCAGGCGGAAATGCAAGAGTTGCTATTGTTTTGGCAAAGGCTACCAAGAAAGAAAAAAATCTGAATGAATTGAAGGATGAAGAACTTTTTAAACGGATTTTTTGGCAAAAGGGGAAATTTGATGATGCTTTATATAAAACAGCAGAAGTCTGCTCTTTGGTTTATTCTTTTTCAATCAACCAAAATAAAGAGAAAACAGACGAAATTAGGGTGTTAGCAAGTTTATATGATATTTCTATAAGAGATATGGTGAGAAATGTAAACCGGTTATATAAGCGCCAGATAGTACAAAAGCGTTCTCATTGGCGAGCTGTTCTGCCACATGCTTTAGCAAATCGTTTGGCAAAAGAAGCATTAGAAAATTTGGGCGCTGAAATTGTTTTAGAAACTATGAATAATAGTTCTAATCATATGATACGTTCGTTTTCAAAAAGAATGAGTTTTTTACATGATAGTAAGGAGGCTCAGGACATTTTTGATGCGTGGTTAAAACTTCCACTTATGACTTCTCCAAATTATTGGAGTGATGTCTGCCAATATAGATTAGAAGATGCGGCTCCCGTAATTCCTGAACAGGTACTTTCATTTATTGAACAAATGTATAAAAGAGATAAGGGAGAGTATCTATTGGGAGGGTTTCATGAACAAGTGATTGTGCGAATTTTGTCACAATTAGCATATGAACCGAAGTGGTTTGATCGCAGTCTGAAAATTCTTTCGGATTTACCATTAAAAAGAAATAAAA
>CAOXUF010000251.1:0-2041 GCA_948560485.1 uncultured Eubacterium sp. | reverse complement strand
AAAGAGAAGATGTAAGTGGATTCTTTCAAATTGTGTATTCTGGAACATATGCGTTGATAGATCAGAGGCTCCATTTTGTTCAAACCTTGCTCCATCATAACGATGAGAATTATATTCAACTTGGAATAGATTGTTTGGATAGAATGCTGCAGTGTAAACATCAGATAAGGTATTTATATAAGGGATTTGAATCTTTTGGCATGTATCAACGTGATAATGGCTTAGATTTATCTGGAGAATATAAAAGCTGGTATCTGAGAGTTATTGAATTTATTACCGTAGAGATGTCGGCATTATCAACGGAATCAAAAGAACGGGTAAGAGAAATTTTAGGAAAAAGTTTGGTTGGATTTGGATATGAACATTATTGGGACATTATAGAAGAATGCTGTATGAAATTTGGAAAGGATAGGGATTGGTGGCAGGGATGGATTGGCCTTGGAAATATTAAAAAATTTTATGATAATGAATTAGAACTGTGTGAGAAAGAGTTATTAGATCGATTGATTTTTTTGATAGAGCCAATAGATGCTGTCCCGAGAATGGATTGTATCTTGCGAGAGAGTTCTTTTGAACTGGAAATATATTTTCCTTCAGAAGAAAAGATAAATGAAGAAATCAGGAGGCTTGCGGCAATCTTTGCAGAGAATCCGGAATTGTTGGAACAATTATTTAGTCAAATAGGTAATAGATTTTTGATGGTAGGTGCTAGATTTGGAAAGGAACTGGCAGAGGCTGAATCATCAGATTCTTTTGCTCCTTTGTGGCCTTCCATGTGCAAAATATTGGATAAAGATTTGAGTATGAGTATTGCTGTTGGGTACCTTAATGTTAAATATAGTCATGATAGGGAGAATACCATTCGTTTATTAGATTTATTGGAAAATACAGATAAAGCCTCTCAGGCAGTACAGATCCATTCTATACTGGAATGTTCCGGAAAATACCTCCAGCATATTTTAAAACTATTATCGGAAGATGTAATAGACTTAAATTGTGTTTCACATTTACGGCATTATGTTATTAGTGATAAAATTGAAGAAACGGAGTTTTTAGATTTTATATTGAAGATTAAGGATATGCAACATGGAAGCTCTGTTGTGCTGGATATCTTTTGGCTATATTGTGAAAAGATAAAAAGTAATAGAAATATGTTGTCAGCATATGCCAAGGCAGTTGGACGTATAATAGCTATTGAGGGAATCAAAAATTTTGAATTGGAAGAGGGGAATAGTATAGAATACGAGTTGGCAGAAGTGATGGAGATTTGTTTCGTTGATGATAATGTTTCAAAGGAAGAGATTAAAAAGTTATTTATTTCTTTAAGGGATTTTCCTACAGTGCGGAATAAGTATAAAGGAAGCTGCTTTAAGAGTTTAATGTATCCCGTAGCCGGATTGTATGTGGAAGATTTTTTAGATATTATCGTAGGTGATGAAAAAGGGCCATATGAGTTAGAAAGAGAAATTAAGGGCGGTAATGGAATTAGCACAAATATAATAGATAATCTTAATCCTGAACGTGTGTTTTTATGGGCAGATAATAGCAAAAGACGATTAAGAGTTGTAAAGCTAAGTTCTGGATTCCGAAGAGAAGAGAATGGCCAATATCAATGGACAGAACTTGCGAGAAAATTATTGCATACAGAAGACGGGAAGCAGATATTGGAGCAATTTGCAAAGAAGATTCCCCCAATGTCTTGGTCAGGTTCCCGAAGTAAAATAATTCGTGAGCGTTTGACTCTTTTACAGGAACTGAAGTCGGATGAGTATTTGGGGGAGATCGCTTGTAGAGAAATTGAAAAAATGGAAAAGGAAATTCTGGAAACAGAAGAATACGAGAAACAAAAGATGTCTAATATGGAGGAGATAAATGAGAGGTTTGAATTTTAATTAGTTTATTAGTGTGGAAGCTAAGAGATACATTACACACTATATTTAGATGAAAAAATATTGACATATACTATATATAGTGTTATTATATAGAAGTATTGATTTATATATCTTTTAGGTGAAAGATATAATAAAAATTTGTTCCTGTA
>CAOXUF010000250.1:2855-4141 GCA_948560485.1 uncultured Eubacterium sp. | reverse complement strand
CTGACGAGAAGAGATTTTGATTTGTATGACGCAGCAGAGTCAATATATAACCTTACCAAGAATGAAATATATGGAACGATAGCATTTTTGGGTGAGGTGAAAAAGGCAAGGACAGCATTTTCACTATTATGCAGAATTGCTTATTATGGAGTTTCAGACCCATCAATTAACAGAAACAGTATTGTAAGAAAATTAACAAGAGAACATAGGAAAAATCTAGGTATTCTGCTGTGTTCACCGATGAAGATGAGTCGTAAATTGATAGCAGTTGGACTTGCTGTCCATATAAGCACAGTTGAGTGGCCAATAACGATTTTGAAAAAAATTAAAATTATTCGCTAAAATCAGTTTTTGCAGAGCAAGGAATATCGAATAAAAATATTTCAACAGGTCAATTTAGAAAGAATTGAAAAAAGTATAGAGATCAAAGACCATGATATAAGAGGAGCACATGAAATGAAGATAACCAAAATCAGGTTAAAAAATTTATTTTATATATTTATTGCCATTGTTTATTTCATTGAAAACAATCCCGCAATCAAGGTTAATACTTCAATTCGCTATACTTTTATTATAGTTACAGTGGGGTTTGCTTTGTGTAAAGCACAGTGGAATAAGTCATCTAAATTGAATGGATTTAATATATGGATGGCTTTAGTTTTAGTATTTTTCATGGTAAGTAGTAAGTGGAGTTTAGAATCAGTAAAGACAATTCAAAACGTGAAGAATGCTTTTATTGTATATGCTATTTGCTTTTCAGTTATTATTATGATTGAGACTGAGGAAGACTTTCTCATGTTGATAAAAAGTATAGTATCGTCTTTTACTGCTGAAAGTTTATATGTTCTTTCTATTGTGGGAATGGATAATTTAGGAACAATGCGACTGGGAGTGGATTATGAGGGGTTGGAATTATGGAATGCAAATGCGATTGCTAGCTTTACAGCCTGGGGTGGAATTCTTGCAGTTTTTCTCATCATATATAGTAATAAAAAGACTGAGAAAATTAGATGGGGGATTGTTGCAATATTTTTAATTGTGATGACATTCTATACAGGTTCGAGAAAAGGAGTCATTATTGTTGTTGGGACATTACTGATTTATAATTTGTATGCGAATAGAGGAAATAAAAGAGTTCGGAACATTTGCTTTGTAATATTGGCTTTGATTATTCTGTACATTTTTATTATGAATAATGAAGAAATATATATATTGGTCGGAGCTAGATTGGAAAGGATGGTTCAGGAATTAACAGGCCATAGAACAACGGAACAGAGTATGAGTAT
>CAOXUF010000250.1:865-2845 GCA_948560485.1 uncultured Eubacterium sp. | reverse complement strand
TCCCTACACGACGCTCTTCCGATCTAATGATTACTTATGGAATGCGGTGGTTTACAGAACGGCCTATATTAGGATATGGTCTTGGAAATTATTCGGTTCTGTTTAGCAGGACATTTGGCTTGGATATGTATTCGCATTGTAACTACGTCGAGATACTTGTAAGTGGCGGTGTTGCAGGCTTTATTATTTATTATAGTGTTTATGTTAGAATATTTATAAAATATATTAAGGAAATGCTCAGGCGGCATAACAAAATTGTAATCTACTTTTTTTCTATACTACTTATTAATACAATTCTCAACATGGCTTTAGTATGTTATTTTGATATTACGTATATTACAATATTGTTGATGACCTATCTGATTTGCGATAAAAAGTTGTACTTATAGAGAATGGGGAAGGTTTATGATACGCAAAATATTATTTGTCTCTCGTTTTATGAAAGGCGGCGGGGCGGAACGAGTGATTGCTGTGCTCTCAGGGGCGTTGATAGAACAGGGATATGAAGTGGCGGTTATGTCGTATCTGATTACAAAAGAGGACTATGATATAGATTTTCATGTGGAAAGATATTCTATGGGAAGTACCTATAGTGAAGAAAATGGAAATGCTGTCACCAGAACATTGTTTAGAAAGAAGCGGTTAAAGGAAGTGATTAAGAATTATAAACCCGATATAGTTTTTCCATTTCTTGAGCCGGTTGTAAAAGAGGTATATTCGGCGGCTAGAGATTTTCATATACCTATCGTTGCAACAGTTAGAAACCTTCCAAGATATCATTCCAAATTCCAAAAGAGATTTTATAACTATATTTATGAACATTGCGAGGCAGTTTATTTTCAGACAGAGGCACAGAAACGGTATTTTACTTCGAAAGTAATAGAAAAGTCTTTTGTACTGCCAAATCCAGTTGATATAAGTTTTATAGACAGTGGTTCAAAAAGGATTAATCGGAAAAGAATAGAAAATATCGTTACAGCTGGAAGATTAAGTGAACAAAAAAATCACAAATTACTGATTGACGCTATGATAATTGTACATCGTTTCCATCCTGAATGCTCTTTAAAAATATATGGGGAAGGAGAAAAAAGGTGTGAATTGGAAGCCTATGTGACTGCTCATAACGCAGACGATTTTGTTAAAATGATGGGAAGAACCAGTGAACTTCTGGAAGTGTACGAGGCTTCGGATTTATTTGTGCTCAGTTCTGATTACGAAGGTATGCCGAATGCACTTGCTGAAGCTATGGCAGCAGCAGTTCCCTGCATTTCTACTGATTGTCCAACTGGCCCACGCGAGCTGCTGGGAGATAATGAAAGGGGAATATTAACTAAAGAAGGGGATGCGGACAGTCTGGCAAAAGCTATGGTGCAAATGATAGAATGCCCTGAAAAAACATATCAATATGGAGTACGGGGACATGAATATATAAAAGAAAACCTTTCCCCGGTTCATATTGCTGAAAAACTGATTGAAAACTGCGGGCGCATTTTGAACATTTGATAATTTGGAAGAATAAAATTGAGGGTGTATTATGGAGCGGGTTTTACATATTCCAGGGGGGACATTAAGTCGCAATAATGGAATAGCAACTTTTTTGATGAACATATACAGAAATTTGGACAAGAAAAAATTCCAGTTTGATTTTATTGTTTTTACAGAGGAACAAGGGGAGTATGAGAAAGAAATTACAGAATTAGGCGGGCATATTTATCATGTTGTCAGACCTGGCCTGAACCTGATGAAAAATATGTATCAGACTTATATTGCAATGAAGCAACATTCATATCATATTATGCATCGTCATACGGCGGAAGCACATTCCTGGACGGATTTCTACATAGCAAAAAAGGCTGGGATCATTCACCGTATTGCACATTCACATGGGACTCATACATTTAAGCCGATACTGCATAAAGTTTTTTATTGGCTTTTTATTAAAAATATTACAGAACGGCTTGCATGCGGGAACGCAGCAGG
>CAOXUF010000250.1:0-855 GCA_948560485.1 uncultured Eubacterium sp. | reverse complement strand
CTTGGTTATATGGAGATAATGCTGAGTTTATGGTGATTAAAAATGGAATTGAAACACCAAAATTTAAATTTTCAGATAAAATACGAAAAGAAAGAAGGAATGAACTGACAGTAACAGAGGACACCTTGGTGCTGGGCAGTGCAGGTCGTTTGGCAAATCCTAAAAACCCATTTATGACTGTTCGGGTTTTTGCTGCACTAGTAGAAAAATATCCAGACAGCAGACTGATTATGTTGGGAGAAGGTGATTTGCTTGCACAGGTGAAGAAGTTAATAGGTGAACTTGATATAGAGGAAAAAGTTTTGCTACCAGGCGTTACCAGTGAAGTGGGAAGCTGGCTGTGCGCCATGGATGTGGGCATTTATCCATCTGAGTTTGAAGGGTTTCCGTTTTCAGTACTGGAGGCAGAGGTCAACGGACTTCCCACAATTATTTCTGACCGCATTTCAAAGGAAGTGGATGTTCTTGGAACTCTCGTTTCAATGCCCTTGGAAAAGAGCCCGGATATGTGGGCAGATGAAATATTAAAGCTTTACCGAATGAATAGACAGCTTCCACGTGATGCATGTTCTCAGGCTGTTTTGGAGGCAGGATACGATATTAAAAACACGGCAAAGGATTTAGAACAATTTTATGAACGACTATTGCAATAACAGGCGGCAAAGAAACTGGATTTCTAAAGCCGGAAAAATTCTTAAGGATGACAGCTATCGATTTAATGTCCTTGACAGTTATGGATTTTATAATCATATGCCAGACCGCAGGTACTTGGAAAAAAGATTTCGTGCCTGTATGGGATATGATTTGGATCTTGATAATCCTAAAACCTTTAGTGAAAAGCTTCAATGGCTGAAA
>CAOXUF010000249.1:3752-4148 GCA_948560485.1 uncultured Eubacterium sp. | reverse complement strand
CTTCCGATCTGGTTATTAATTGATAACCCGAAAAAAATATTATCAGGACAATACTTATAATTGGAAAGGATATAGAGATTACAATGGATAACGAAAACATTAAGAATGAAATAGAGATAGACCTTCGTGGATTATTTAGTGCAATCATGAACCGATTGACAATTATTATATTGGTAGGAATTTTAGTAGGTGGTATGGCATTTGTTTATACCCAGTATTTTGTTGATCAGTTATATGTAGCCAAAACAAAGGTATATATACTGAATAAGCAGGATGAGAATCAGCGATATCTGACTTCACAGGATGTAGCACTCTCTACATATCTTGCAAAGGATTATGAGAGTCTTTTAACAACAGACCCGGTATTAGAGGAAGTAAAAAAAGAATTAAATCTGG
>CAOXUF010000249.1:0-3742 GCA_948560485.1 uncultured Eubacterium sp. | reverse complement strand
GTACAGATCCAAGACTTGCAAAGAAGATTGCTGATAAGGTCAGAGAAGTGGCAAATGAAAGATTAAAGGTAATCATGGATGGTTTAGAACCGGTAAGATCAGTAGATGAGGCAAAACTTCCGACAGCTCCAAGTTATCCGAATGTTGAAAAGAACATGATGATTGGATTTATTGTTGGCTTTGGTGTCGCACTTTTGGTAATTATTATATTATATATTCTGGATGACACAATTAAGACTCCTGATGATATTGAAAACAGACTTGGTGTCAGCGTTCTTGCGGCGATTCCTTTAAAGAGTTCAGACCATAGCAGAGATGGTTATGGCTATGGATATGCAACGCAGAAGAAAACAAAAAAGAAAGACAAGAAAAAGAAGAAAACTGATATAGAGGACGGAGAGGAAAAGGAGTAGAACTTATGTTATTAAATGTAAATTTAGATAAGATTTCAGATTTAGATTTTAAGACAAAAGAGGCATATAAGACATTAAGAACGAATGTGCAGTTCTGTGGAGATGATGTTAAGGTTATTTCAATCACAAGTTGTGTTCCGAATGAAGGAAAATCTATGGTGTCATTTAATCTTGCAGTATCAATAGCAGAGACTGGGAAAAAGGTATTATTTATTGATGCAGATCTTAGAAAGTCTGTTTTAATAGGACGTTATAAGATAAATAAAGCGATTAAAGGTCTTACACAATATTTGTCCGGAGTGGAAGAGTTAGATAGCGTAAAATATACAACAAATGTAGAGAACCTCGATATGATATTATCAGGACCGGTTCCTCCAAATCCGGCGGAATTGTTGAATAATGAAAAGTTTACTGCATTGGTTGAGATAACAAAGAAAGAATATGATTATGTTGTTATAGATACACCACCGATAGGACAGGTAATTGATCCTGCCATTGTGGCACAGCAGACAGACGGAGTGATTTTCTTAGTTTCACAGGCAAATGTTAGTTACAAATATGCTCAAAAACAGATTGAACAGCTTAAGAGATCAGGTTGTAGAATTTTGGGAGCAGTTCTAAATAAAGTAGACCCTGAAGGAAAGGGAAGTTACTATGGTGGATATTACGGCAAGTACTATAAAGGAAAGTACGGATACGGCTATGGTAATGATAAATATTACAAATAAGATTTTAACGACACCTATGAACGAAAGAACATAGGTGTTCTTAACTTATGGGAGCGAAGAGGAAATGAATCAGACGGAGCGTATATATATACAATTGATTGCCAACAGCATAACAGACATTCATAAAGAAATAGATATGTCTGGCATAGAAGAAAATGTGCTGGTGGAGTTATGTAAGTTACACAAAAATACGGGATTGATATATGCTGCTCTGATGAATCAGAAAAATGTTCCACAACAGATATTAGAAACGTTCGAAAAAGGCTTTTTTGCGGAAATGATGATATATTCCAAGCGGACCACAGTATTTGAGATGGTGTTAAAAGAGTTGAATCAACAAAACATAAAACATATTATTATAAAAGGGATGTCTTACGCAAAATGCTATAAGAACAGTGAATTTAGAACTATGAGTGACATGGATTTGGTGATATCCCCAAACGATATAGATAAGGCTGATAGGATATTATCAGAACTTGGAGGCAGATTAATATACGAAAGAAGTAATGATAAGGTTCATTACTATAAGATAAAAAATACAATTATTGAGATTCATACCAGTATCGGATATGCAGGCAGTTTTAATAGAACTTTTAATTATGAAAAGTATTTTGAAAAAGCTGTTGATGAAAGTGTATGCCTGAAAAAATATACGCATGAGTTTTCCACACATTATAAAATTGTATATGCAATATATCATATGGCAAAACACTTTTGTGAAGGTGGCTGTGGAGTCAGAATGATAACTGATTTAGCAGTGTTGATGGAATTTTACAGGAAAGAGATAAACATGGAAGCGTTATGGGATGATTTAGAAGAAATACATCTTGAGAAGTTTGCCATGAATCTTTATACTATTTGCAGGACATGGTTTGGATTGGAGACAGGTAAAATGAATTATACTTCGAATAATATGGAAACTGTAGAAAACTATATTATTTCAGGCGGCGTATTTGGGCATGATGCGGTTATAAGAGATTCTGTACAGATTTCCAAACAGAAGGGGATTGGTTTAATAAAAATATTCAGATGGGCATTTCCTTCTTATTCTCATATGAGGGAGTATAGTTTATGGTTTAAAGAAAAGCCTGCCATTTTACTGCCCGCAGCATACTTAGAACGATTTATAAGAAATACAAGAGAGCGCGGCGGAATATTAAAATGGCAGAGAAAACTGGTACAGGGAAAAAGAGCAAATAAAATTCAAAAAAATATAGTAGAGATGATGGGGTTAGAAAATGAACGATGATCCAAGATTGACAATTGTAAAAGAACGATATGATATTGCAGGGTTAAAAATACTGATGACAACATATCATCAGGAAACGATGAAAAGAGCAATACCGTATAGGGCAGAAACAGAATGGCGGGAGGAAGAAGCCGATGGCGTTATTGACTTCGGTCATGATTTTTACGAACAGATTTACCGGGAGTATTTGCCACACTCCAATTATACAACGATAGAGTATATGTATACAGGCAGTCTTTTTCATAGATTTTTACTGGAACACAATGGATGCATGCTGCATTCTTCTGCTGTTGTAGTAGATGGTTATGCATATTTGTTTTCAGCGAATAGTGGTACAGGTAAGTCAACGCATACCGAGTTATGGTTGAAACATTTTGGGGACAAGGCATTTATTATAAATGACGACAAGCCGTCTCTCAGATTTGAAGAGGGTGAATGGTATGTCTATGGGACACCGTGGAGTGGGAAGCATAATATTAATGTAAACACCAGAGTAAAATTGGGAGCAATTGTTTTTCTCGAACGTTCAGAGAATAATTGGATAGAACCTCTGGATGTAAAGGAGGCAATTCCTTTGTTTTTCAGACAGACGGTAAGATCGTTAAAGACGGCTGATAAAATGGATCTGGCTTTAGAAAAAATTGGACAGGTTTTGACACATAATCCAATATATAAAATGGGCTGTAATATTAGTGATGATGCAGTCATCACTGCATACGAAAAGATTAGGAGAGTATAAATGAAGATTAAAGAAGGTTTTATATTAAGAAATGTAGCGGGAAATAATGTGGTTGTTCCTATCGGACAGGCAACCTTGGATTTTAATGGAATGATGAGCTTAAATGATACAGGAACCTTTTTGTTTGAAAGGTTGATAGAAGGTACAAGTAAAGAGAATTTGGTTGAGGACCTGATTGCAGAATATGGGATTGACAGAGATTTGGCTGTTGAGGATGTAGAAGCGTTTATCTTAAAAGTTGAAAGTGAGGATTTGTTTGAATAAGTTAGTTTCTATAGATGAAATAGCACCTATTATGAAAGAGCAAATGGAACATGGTGGAAAAGTAGTTTTCACGCCAAAAGGAAATAGCATGCGTCCTTTGTTTCGAAGCAATAAGGATATGGTTACTTTGACGAAACCACATTTTCCATTAAAGAAATACAGTATTATTTTTTATCAGAGGCAAAATGGGCAATACGTGTTGCACAGACTAGTTGGCAGACATGGACAGTATTATGTTATGCGTGGTGATAATCAGTATGTGAATGAATGTAACATTGCACAAGAGCAGATTATTGCAGTTGTTTCTGCATTCCAAAGAAATGGAAAGTCATATAACATGACAGAAAAA
>CAOXUF010000248.1 GCA_948560485.1 uncultured Eubacterium sp. | reverse complement strand
TGTATAAAACCAGTAACAGGTCATTTAAAATTTCCTGTATCATCATACAACTGTCCATTTCGTCATCAATATATGTAGTCATATCTGATAACTTATCTTTCATCTCATTATAATCTGCTTCTGACATATCCTTAAACTTCATATTCTTCAATTGTTCAAAAGCCTCTAAAAGATGTGGATAATTGGTTTGCATGGTATCTGTACTGTCTAACATAGAGCAGGTGCGAATCATATACAAAAAGTCATTCAGACCTTCCTTTGTTCCACCATTATAAATACTCATTCCATTTGACAGCATTTCAAAAAATTTATTTTTTGTAAGACGCACCGGAAGCTGTCCGATAACATCTTTGATTTTACTGTTAATCATCATGTTATCTTCGTCTTTCAAAATAAACTGCATCACCTGTCTGGTATAGTTTTCATCACTGTATCCGGCCGGATAACTCTCATCTTTAAAACGATACTCGACACGGTTTAATGCATGTTCATAAATATTATATCTGTCTACAAAGCAGGTAATATTTCTTACCTTTCCAATAATTTGTTTACGGATTTCTTCTAATTCGGCAATATCATCAGATAAATCACCGGTTCTTTCTATATACTTTTCAATAGAATGATTTATCTTATCTACAAACTCTTTATATCCCGGTGCAATCATACCGCCATCTTCGGATGTTACAACATAGTACGTATAATAGTTCATTGCAAGACGTATCATTGCATATTTATTATTTATTTCCATAAATCTGCCATAATATTCCTGCAAACTATTATCTATGTTTTTATTTTTTAACAAGTCTCCCACAATCTTTTTCATAATGTTCACAATTCTTTCTTAGTCCATAATGTCGCAGAAATCAAATGTAGCAAAATAATCCTTCGGTGTCTCTGCTCTTCGAATCATTTCCACTGTCCCATCTTCTTTCAGCAGTAACTCTGCAGAACGAAGGCGGCCATTATAGTTATATCCCATAGCAAATCCATGTGCACCCGCATCATGAATATATATATAATCACCCATATCAATCTTTGGAAGTTTTCTGTCAATAGCAAGCTTATCATTATTCTCACACAAACTTCCTACAACATCATATGTTTCTGTACATGGTGCATCTTCTTTTCCAAGTACTGTCAGATGATGATATGAACCATACATAGCCGGTCTCATCAGATTTGCCGCACAGGCATCCACCCCAATATATTCCTTATAGATGTGTTTTTCATGAACTGCCTGTGTAACTAATGCACCATATGGTCCCATCATAAATCTTCCCATCTCTGTGAAAATTGCCACATCACCCATTCCTGCCGGTGTAAGAATTTCTTCATATACTTTTCTGACGCCTTCACCAATCGCCATAATATCATTTGGTGTCTGCTCCGGTGTATATGGAATACCAACACCACCGGAAAGATTAATAAACTTTATATCTGCTCCTGTTTCCTTTTCCAGATTCACTGCCAATTCAAAAATAGTCTTTGCAAGCATTGGATAATATTCGTTCGTTACTGTGTTAGATGCTAAAAATGCATGAATTCCAAAATTCTTAACGCCCTTCGCTTTTAAAATCTTAAACGCTTCTACAATCTGCTCCGGTGTCATTCCATATTTTGCATCTCCAGGATTATCCATGATTCCATTGCATACTTCAAAAACTCCGCCCGGGTTATATCTGCAGCTGACTGTCTCAGGAATTCCACATTCTTTCTCCATAGCCTCAATCATTGTAATATCATCCAGATTGATAATTCCACCTAAGTCATTACAATATTTAAATTCGCCTTCCGGTGTTTCATTGGACGAAAACATAATTTCATCATCTTTAAATCCTAACTTATCTGCAATCATAAGTTCCGTATAAGACGAACAGTCAACACCACATCCTGCTTCTTTTAATTTTTTGATGATAAATGGATTTGGAGTTGCTTTTACTGCAAAATACTCTCTAAATCCTTTATTCCATGAAAACGCCTCATTTACTTTTCTGGCATTATCCATAAATCCTTTTTCATCATAAATATGAAATGGTGTAGGATATTTCTTTACAATCTCCTCAACCTGCTCCTTTGTCACAAATGGTTTCTTTGTCATTTTTTCAGTCCTCCTAAATTGTTATTTCTTTTCTGTGACTACTTTCGCATATTGTGCTTTTCATAGTTTTCAATATTTTCATATGTCTTTATCTTCCATAAATATCACACAAATATCTAAGTTTTTCTATTTCCTCCGGTCCAAACTGTCCCTGTAACATTCTCCAACGCCAATTTGTTCCCATAGAGGATGGAAGATTCATTCTTCCTATATTTCCAACTTTTAAGACATCCTGCATCTGGAAAATCACCAAATCTGCCACACTGGCATATGCTGTCCTAAAAATCTTATCAACCAAATCTTCAATAGAGCCATTTCTACATTCCATATATTCACGAACATATCCTAACTCCCAAGATTGCAGCCCTGTAAAGTATCCCATTAATGTATCATTATCATGTGTTCCACCATATGCCACAGTATTCTGCGTCCAGTAATATGGTAAATGATCATTCTTTCTGTTTCCATCAAAGGCAAACTCCAAAACTTTCATTCCCGGATATCCTGACTTTTCTAACACCTTTACTACTTCCGGCATCTGAACGCCTAAATCCTCTGCGATAATTTTTTTATCTCCAATGGACTCATTCATTACTTGTATTAATTTTAAGCCTGGTCCTTTTTCCCATGCTCCGTTTCTTGCATCTTCATCTTCAGCCGGTATTGCATAATACTTAACCATACCAATAAAATGATCAATGCGGATTACATCATATAATCTGGCAGAGTGTTCCATTCGCTTTCTCCACCACGAAAAGTCTTCTGCCTCTAACTTCTTCCAATCATACAAAGGATTTCCCCACCGCTGTCCTGTTTCTGAAAATACATCCGGTGGTACACCGGCTACTTTCGTCGGATTTAATTCCTCATCCAACTGAAAAAATTCTGTATGCTGCCATACATCAGCCGAATCCATTGCTACGTACAATGGTATGTCTCCAATAATTTCAATTTCCTTATCATTGGCATATTCTTTTAATTGATTCCATTGTTCATAAAACTTATACTGAACAAATTTGTAAAATTCTATATCATCCTTTAATTCCTCTTTTAATTCTTGTACAGACTCTTCATCTCTGAATTTAATTTCACTCTCCCAGTCTGTCCATGAAGTCCCTTCAAACTTGTTTTTACAGGCACTATAAAGACAATAGCCTTCCAGCCAATATTCATTTTCCTTAAAAAATGTTTTATATTCGTCTAAATTCTGATGACTGCTGTTTTTAAAAGCGGTCCGCAGTACTTGAAATCTGGAATTATAAATCAATCCATAATCCACATACTGTTCTTCCATATTCCACATAAAACTATGAACATAATCACTTTCAAGCAGTCCCTCTTCCACTAACTTATCAAGGTCTATAAAATAAGGGTTTCCTGCAAAAGCGGAAAAGGACGCATATGGACTGTCTCCAAAGCTGGTAGGTCCCAACGGAAGAATCTGCCAGAATTTTTGTCTCGCTGCCACCAGATTATCAACAAAATCATATGCACTTTTTCCAAAGCTTCCGATACCATAAGGCGACGGCAAACTGCTGACAGGCATCAATATTCCTGCACTTCTATCAAATCTCTGCTGCATTTTCTGCCTCCTGATTTTTAATGATGTTCGTGAGTAAACAGGTGGTCCTGACAATACTCTTTGTTCCCCGAACACTTTGAGCAATATCTGAATGTAAGGTTTGGATCATCTATCTCTGTCCTTCCACATATAACACATTTATGTCTTGCTCCATTCTCATATGTCTTTGGTTTTGCCTGTCTCACCGACTGTTTATATTCATGTCTTCTTTTTGCCTGTTTTGGATTAAACCGGGCACGATTTCTTCCAAAAATAACATAAATCAAGAAATTTAATAATGAAACAAAAATCAATACTGTAACTGTAATACCTACTATAAAACTTCCTGTTTTAAATGCTTTGATAATATCATATATCAAATATGCTCCATACAAATATCCAAACCACTTAATTCTAATCGGAACCAGAAAATACAACATTAATTGCTCTTCCGGATACGTAACAGCGTATGCTAAAAAAATAGACATGTTTATATAATAAG
>CAOXUF010000247.1:1324-4163 GCA_948560485.1 uncultured Eubacterium sp. | reverse complement strand
ATACGCATTTAATACTTGCGGTTCTGGCACGTAATAATTAAGTTCACGTAAAACGTTAAGTATAACTTTTAATGTATTACCTTTATCATGCCCTTTCAATTGCTTTACGTTTTCAAGCATAAATGCCTTAGGTCTTTTCACTTTTAATATTCTAGCAATATCAAAAAATAAAGTACCTCTGACATCATCAAAACCCTTTTTAAGGCCTGCCTGAGAAAACGGCTGACAAGGGAAACCAGCCAGTAATATATCATGGTCTGGTATATTATTTTCATCTACTTGAGTAATATCCCCGTCGGGTACTTCTCCATAATTTATACGATAGGTTGTCTGCGCAAACTTGTCCCATTCCGATGAATAAACGGTATAACCACCTACTCTCTGAAACGCTTGGCGTATCCCGCCTATTCCTGCAAACAAATCTATAATAGTAAACTTACTTTCTTCCCTTGGCATATTCCTAAATCTTGCTTCGGTATGGAAAGCCATTATTCTCTCATAAATGTCAGCAGGTATTTCTTCAGCACCTTCTTCCCACAGCTTAAGTTTCTTTTCTTGATCTAAAGAAAACTGTAAGGCATCGGAAAACTCTTTTCTTGAAATACCTAATTTCTTTCTGACAGCTAAAATATCTTGGTTTTTCAAATTATTATTCCTCGAAATTATTCGTACTCATCAACAATCAAACTGTCCCAAAAATTGTTACTTGCTCTCCATTGCGAATAAGGACGAGGATTTGTTTCAAACATCCCACTGTCAAAGAAAACCACACCCTTTCTTACCAGCTCAAGCCAGTTATCGTAAGTCATTGGAAGTCCAAAGCAAATTTTATAATAACGACCATACATATCCTTTTTGCAGGTAAACCAACCTTTAGCGTTAAACTTGTCCTCTAATTTTGCTTTAAGGCATTTATCGGTTTCCCTTGTGCTGGGAGAAACTCTTCCGTACCACCTTGCAAGAACCAAGTTCTCTTGTCTTAACAATTCAGGTACAATCTCATCCTTGTTTTCTCTTCTGTCTTGGCTGTACGAATATAATGCGACAATATCCCCATTGACTTCAATAGAAAGAATTTGCCCGAAAGAGTTGTACCCACTGATTTTGGGGCATGGAGAACCGGACCAAGAATATCTACCGTTCTTTTCCATATTCGGTTTACCAAAAATTCTAAGAAATATATTCCGTTTTGTTACGGCATCATATCCCCTAAATACTGAAGAATAAGCGGAATTTTTGTATATGTACTCGTTGGCGGACCAATCTCCAAAAGTGGTTTTAGATGTGGTTTCATTTTTCAACTCATATCCCCAAAGGTCAGGAGCATTATACCCGTTAGACGAAACACCAAACTGCTGTTCCAGCCAATGACCATACTTGCCGTCATGACGTTCGTTACGACCAGTAACATCGGGAGATCTTCCCTTTATCTTTGTTCTGAAAATTTCAATAAGCTTTGCTTTTGCCTCATCCATAGTGTCCACTTCTCCTTCGTTTGTTAAATTAAAAAAGAAAAACATGCTTTTCTCCGAAACAACAAAACAGCTTTAAAAAAGCTGTTAAGCGTTTATTAAGTTTTTTATCTTTACAAGAATACTTCGGTAAATACAGCTTCGAGAACGTTTACAACAATGCTATTCCCCGATTGCTTATATAGGCTCGTATTACTAATTAGCTGACGTGCTTTTTCGTAGTCTTCATCCGATACACCCATAAGTTTCCATGTTTCTTTTGGCGTCAGCCTTCTCACCATATATTTGCCTTCCGAATTGATTCCGTCCGTCACGACCTGCCTTCTGTGCTTTGTTAAGAAGGAATTTAACGTTACTCCTTTCCAATAGTTGGAATCTAAGCAATAGCTTACATCCTGTTTAATAGGAGCGTCTAGAACTTGTCCATGTTTAAGATAATATGAACTTGCGACATCCTTTTCTAAAACATCATACATCTTAAACAATAGCTCTTTGTGGTAAGACGTAAATTTATAATCCTTTTCTCCCTGATACTCACTAATACAAAAAACTCTTTCTCTGTTTTGTGGTATTCCAAAATCCCGAGCGTTCAATATATCCCAGCTGTTTTTATAGCCTAAGCTTTCCAAATAAGCTAGAAACTTATCGAAGTTATGTTTATGATTGCTGCCGACAAGATTCTTAACGTTCTCCATCATTAAAAACTTAGGTTTCTTTGCCTCGATTATTTTGCAGCATTCCCACAGTAATGACGAGCGTGTTCCAGAGTTTTCGTGCAACCCTTTTTGATATCCTGCAACCGATATATCCTGACACGGAAATGAATAAGTAAATAAATCAAAGTCAGGCAAGTCATTAGGATTAATAATCTTGATATCACCGTAGTTATGTATCAGTTTATTAGCCAAATACATATCTTTAAGCTTATTAATTGGAAGAGTTCTCGCTCTGTTTTTAAATGTCTTATAATCCAGCGGTGCATTGATTGATTCCAGATAAGATATCATCTCTTCTTTGTCTTTTGGAACGTACTTATCAATTTCTTTTCTCTTTTCAAGAAAATCCGTATGCATTGAAGCATAAGACAGAAGCACGTCCCCCTCTATTTCTGAAATACCAACCACCTCAAACGGAATTCCTATGTTCCGTAAAGCCATTCTTTGGCTACCATATCCAGCGAAGGCTTCAAAAACTCTTAGTCGATTATTCTCATTATACATTGGTTTCTCCAGCAGCGACCGACATCTCCATAATATCAGCAATGTCGCATTCTAACGCAGAACAAATCTTAACAAGAACGTCAGTCGTAACATTTTCGTTCTTACCAAGTTTTGCTACAGAAGATGCACTGATACCCGCAACCTTTT
>CAOXUF010000247.1:0-1314 GCA_948560485.1 uncultured Eubacterium sp. | reverse complement strand
GTAAATCTTTCTTTTTCATATCTTTATCTATCAAAAGCTTCCATAGCTTCTTATAGCTCACCGACATGTTTTCACGCTCCTATGTTTCTATGCAGTATTATATCACAGACAACAATTTATAGCAACTACAAACTCCGCCAACACAGAGAAAAAATATGCGAACAAAGAATTTTTACTTTATTAAGTTCAAATCCCCAAGGATACTACCCTTACAAAAAATCCTTATCATTCGTTAATCACAACCATAACGTAAGTTGAACCAAGTTCGGCTTGCGTTATTTTTTGTATTAAAAAAGCCGAATTACTGAAAAGTAGTTCGACTTTACTTTCACAAACGACAATATGTGTCGTAAGAAACGAAAAACATTCAATTTGTACAGCCATTTGACCAATTTATTCAGCTGAAATCAAAGTTGTCTTGCAAAATATCTGTTATATTCTCTGAATAATAAATTTTGCCGTTTATTGTCCTGTCTTTTATACAAGTCTTGGAACATATCGAATATCGAAATATTACATAGACCTTTATTTACAAGCAATTCGTATTTTCCTTGTGAAAAAGCAAATTCTTCAATTAACCATTTGGCGTCCGCATTATTTTTTATAACGACCTCTCCCCAATATACAGACATAATACTTTCAAATTGTTTTTGCGATAATCCTAATTTACCGAATGTATTATTGCGATACAATTCAAAATATAATTTTTCTATATTTTTTAAACTTTCAATAGTGTAGTCGGGGGAAAAACCGTCTACTTGTCCGCTTATAGCTTCTAATCTATTGAGCAATTCGTCTTTGTATGAGATAAAATATTTTTCGGCTTGGGCTATATCGTCAAATTCTTTCAATTTTTCGCCGTATTTCAGCGCTATTATTAAACTGTGTTCGGACATATTGTTATTTTCCTTTATGGTATGAAAAATTCTTTTTTAGCCAGTTATATAAATTTTTCCATGTCAAAATGTCCCTCAGCGTAAATTAGTTGTCCGTTCTTATGCTCATAGCCTAATTTACGGTAGAACGGTATCGCTGACATTGCGGCGTGAATTTCAATTCTATTTGCTCTTTTTGCGTATACGTCGTTTTCCAAAAATTCTATAATCTTTCTGCCTACACCTTTTCTCTGATATTTTGGATCAACAAAAATAGTATGTATCCAACTCTCGGTTAAGCTGTCCCAATATGTAGTAATGCCACCGCAACCGATAATTTTTCCGTTGTCTTTGACAACATAAAAATGTCCGTTGTCCATTTTAGTTTTGATTTCATAGATCGGAAGAGCACACGTCTGAACTCCAGTCACGAGATTCC
>CAOXUF010000246.1:3047-4165 GCA_948560485.1 uncultured Eubacterium sp. | reverse complement strand
GCGTACCAGATAATTCTATTCATAAGCAGCCGAAAAAAGAGCCACTCCCCGGAATGGCTCTTTTCATTTTACTCATCCTCCTTGCTGCAGATGGTCAGCCTGTGCTGGTACTTCTCTCTAGTGGCCATCCCTCCCCGGATATGACGCTCCGATTTATTCACATCCAGCACAATCCGCGCCTGGGCAGCCAGGGCGGGATTGATATGCTCCAGGCGGTCGGTTACGTCTTTATGTTTTGTCGTTACAAATTAGAATGTTTTCGTCTAAACCCAAATCTCCAAACAAACGCAGGTAAATATCTACGTTTGCGTCCTTATCTACCTCAATTTTCTGGATAATCTTCTTTAACTGCTCATTCGTCATGTCCCGGACAGAAGTAATATCCTCAATGCTTTGGAATGTCTTTTTGATGATGTCCTCTAACTGGTCGCCTTTATCTAAGTTGTATTGTACCAATTTCAACTCATTTTCCAACCGCTCCATTTCTGATTTCATGCCGCCGATTTTTTCATTCAGTTCTTGTCGGCTAATCAAATCATCGGTATACATATCCATATATTTTTGACGGGTCTTTTTCAGTTTGGCAAGCTGGTCGTTTAACTCCTTTTCGTAATTCTCGTTATCGTCCTTTGCCTTATATATCTTTGTAAATTCTTTTACCACATAGCTGATAATATTCTTCTTTGCTTTCAAAAGCCCGGCAAAGTATTCCTCCAACGCCCGAATCAGCTCGTCCTCGTCCACTGTCACCGCATTGGGGCAGCTATCCGCACCCTTGCCATTATGCCCGGAACATACCCAACGGACGTAAGTATTCTTGTAGGTGCGGACAGTGCGCCTGAATGACCAGCCACATTCCTTGCACTTAATAAGCGTACTGAACAGATATTTATTGCTTTGGCGTTCATGTTTGATACGAAAGGTATCATGCCGCCCGTGCAGGATTTCCTGTGCCCTGTCGAACTGCTCCGGCTCTATGATTCGCAAATCGGGGCGGTCGGTAACGAACCACTCCGATTCGTCCTTTCCTGCCCTTGTACCTGTGAGAAAATCGGTAACTTCCTGTTTTCCATTGCTAATTTTCCCGGTATAAAGCTCATTGGTTAGAATACGGCAAA
>CAOXUF010000246.1:2398-3037 GCA_948560485.1 uncultured Eubacterium sp. | reverse complement strand
AGCATATTCGCTATTTTGGCCGCACCGTAGCCCTCATTCAAATACCAGTCATAAATCTGTTTTACAATCCTTGCTTCTCCCTCATTGATTGCAAGATTGAAATAATCTCCAATGGTCTTGTCATATCCGTAAACGATATTTGGCACTCTGCCCTTTTCTGCGTTCATTTTCTTTCCGAACTTCACACGTTTGGAAGTGTTCGCGCTTTCCTCCTGCGCCAATGCTCCAAAAATTGTCAAGACAAATTCCGACTGCCCTAAAACAGTCATATTTGCTGTTAAGAATGTGGTTTCTATGCCTAACGCCTTTAATGTACGGATACTTTGTAAAAGGTCTACGGTATTACGGGCAAAACGGGAAATATCCTTTACCACTACCATATCAAATAAACCATGCTGTGCGTCACGCATAAGGCGTAAAAATTCCTTACGATTTTTGATTTTTGTGCCGGAAATCCCCTCGTCCGCATATAATCTTACAAGGTTGTGACCGTTCTTTTCGGTATACTCGGTAAAAAACTTCTTCTGGGCTTCCAAGCTGTTAAGCTGGTCGGATTTGTCTGTGGAAACACGGCAGTAGGCAGCTATATTCATACGCAACAACCTTTCTTTATATTTCATTCCTTTCAGTTACATCTTT
>CAOXUF010000246.1:0-2388 GCA_948560485.1 uncultured Eubacterium sp. | reverse complement strand
ACTAAAAGTCCCTTTTTATTTCTTTTAAATTTTGAAGCAAACTTTTCATTTCTCTTTGAGTCACTCTATAGATATACTCTTTTGATTCTAAAATTATCTATTTATATTTAATCCAAATGTACTAATAAGCCTCTGATTAATCTTATCTCCTAAGGGTAGCGCCTCCCCATCCTCATGATAAGCATATACAGAAAACCCTGCCCCTAAATACAAATTCATTCCATATTTTGAAACCATAGATATAAATAACGTTTCATTATCAAATCTCATCTTTTCCTCCTAATTATTTAAAATGCATTACTTTCAAACCAAGTACCACTTCGCATACCGATTTGTTCCTCTCGCCGCAATCAGCCCATCCTTTTTCATTGCCTGCAAAAGATTCGATACCTTCTTCGACTTCTGATCCTCACTTAGCACCTCTGGCAGTGCTTTTTCCAATATCTCCATCAAATCCTGTTTACTTCCTTCGCCCATCTTCTCCAATGCCTTTACAATCAACTGTTTGCATATATCATCATCCAATCCCTTATTCCGAATATAATCTGCCTTTTGCCCTACAGTATCTGCCACCTTAAAAGACACAAACAAATTTGGATATCTTCCCTCTACCAATCCCTGTTTTCTCAAAATTTTAAAGTTCTCTTTGGAAATCGTTTCTTTCTTTTGAACCTTATCCAATAAAAATACTGTGTGTATATCAAGTTCTCCATTGGCATACAATAGCTGTGTATAGTTTTTATCCAATATCTTCCCATAAACCATAACTTTGACCCTGTTCATGGTATCCAGATTATATGTTGGTAACGGAAAGCATTTATCCCTCTGAATCTGATACATCATAGGTATTCCCATAGAATTTGTATCAATCATATACAAATTTACCATGGCATTACACAAGAACATATTGCGATAGTAAGGTGGTTTATACCCAGGTTCTAACGCCTGCTCAATTGTTTCCGGGATAAAGCCGCCCTCATTGATAAAAACAAGCTTGTCCTCAAATTCTTCTACATTTATTTTTCCTCTCAGCCGATAATCCTGATGCGCAATACAATTATTGAGAATCTCTTTAATCATCTCCGGCTCATATTGATCCACTTCGTCTGGAAACAAGGTTTGCTGTCCTGCTATATAACGATACTTCACATTTCGAATCCTGGAATATACCTTATCAACAGCTAACAACAGCGGCATATCAAAATGCTCATAAGTCTTTACCGAATTATCCGCATTATAAAGCGTCCATGTTATTCTCGGAATAAAACCGTCAAAAAAATAATGAGATTCACTTTTTCCCAAAAGGAGCAAGGCTGTTCTTGTAATATTGCCCTTTATTGTAATTCCCGCCTTATTCAACACCTCTATATCGGACAGTTTTTTCAAAATCTCCTGTGCCTTTTTACGGTCGCTCTGCCGTTTTGAAAACAATTCTCTTGCCCGTTTCACGGCTTCCTCATCTAAATCATCCAGAGCAGCGCCCTCCACGATTTCTTTTGACCAATCCATTCCAATCTGACTTCTGATTAAATCCATTTTATTCATTGGCAGCGGCGACACTGATTCATGCTCTCTGGCATAAGCGGCTCCCTGCCATGTAGTGGGAATTCCCCTTATTGCTGGCGGAATCTGAAATGCGATAACTCTGCACTCATTCATAGACATCTCATAAATTTCCATAAAGGTCAATCTCTCATTTGTACCATTTACAACTTCCCGCTTCAGATTTTGAAGCCCACCCTGCTTTCGAAACTCTGTTCCCACAAACTCTTTACTGTCTGATATCCCAAAAATCAGCCACGCTTCCGATAAGCCGCGCAAATTTGCTTCATTACTCAAAGCAGAAAAGTATTTTCCAATATCATTGAATGAAAAATTACTTCTGGCCTCTTTGAATTCAGCCACTTCATTTTCAAAAGAATCTATCAACGCTACGATTTTTTCTTTCAGCTGTGCATCTGTGTAAATCATTTTGGCACGCCCACCTTTCATCACTCTATGACTAAATTCTATGACTAAACCAGGACTTCCTAGAACTAATTTAATACTATTTTAGCTTAAATTCAGTCATTACGCAATCACCAATCGTAAAAGGAGCCACTCATTCTGAATGGCTCCTGATTTCTGCTGTCTGAAACATTTCTTCTTTTACACTTTCCTGCAATACCCTATCCAATTTCTCTTGATTTGCTTCAAGAAATATTTTAAGTATGTAATTGGCAGTTTCTTCCGCTGTATTAGGATTGTGAAAGCGGAAATTTAATTTAACCTTATTAACGATAGTGAAACCACCTCCATTTCATCTTGCTACCCTAACCCCTTGTCCATAACTATGAGCAAAAACAGAAAAATAGTCCTTATTTAGATCGGAAGAGCACACGTCTGAAC
>CAOXUF010000245.1 GCA_948560485.1 uncultured Eubacterium sp. | reverse complement strand
TAGCGTGGGGTATCTGAAAAAGGCAGGGATTTTATAACGGACTGACCTTGGATAAGGCGGTGTTGGCGTGAGTGCTAATGCCGCTTTTTACATAGTCGAGAGATGGTAATATTTATGACTATGTGATATAATCAATATAATATTGTTGATTGGAGATGAAAAAATGCAGACTATTAGATTTGACCAATTTTTAAGGTCTATGAAACAAAATATGGATACTCCTCATGCGTTACTGTTAGGGGCAGGTGCTTCAGTAGAGTCTGGTATTCCATCAGCAGTAGATTGTATTTGGGATTGGAAAAAAGAGATTTTTTTATCTCAAAATCCAGCATTAGTTGAGAACTATCATAATGTAAAACTTGATAGTGTTCGATTTGCAATTCAAAAATGGTTGGATGCTCAGAAAATATATCCGATTTTAAATTCTGATGAAGAATATTCATTTTATGCAGAGAATGCATATCCAATTCCTGATGACCGTAGGAAGTATTTTCAACATTTATTTGATGGGAAAATTCCTAGTTTAGGTTATCATCTAGTGTCTATGCTTGCGGAAAAGGAGTTGTTTAAAAGTATATGGACGACAAATTTTGATGGTCTTATGGTAAAATGTGCATATCAATATAGTATAACACCAATAGAAATCACATTGGAATCAGTAGAGCGGATATATCGTAATGATGTAAAAGGTGAGCTATTATGCATTGCACTGCATGGAGATTATAAATATGGAGAGTTAAAAAATACCACTGATGAACTGGATACTCAAAATGAAATTTTTTCTAAAGCGATAAGTCATGAGTTAATTAATCATGATTTGATTGTGTTAGGTTATAGTGGACGTGACAAATCGTTGATGGAGGCTTTGAAAAAAGCGTATGGTGTTAAGGGAACGGGAAAATTGTTTTGGTGTGGATATGGGAGCGATTCAAATAAAGAGGTGCAAGAATTAGTTGAATATATAAATAACACAGGACGTATAGCTTATTATGTTCCTACTGATGGTTTTGATAAGACAATATATAGTTTGGCTCGGCATTGTATGAGTGAAGATAAGGACTTTATTCAAAATATAGAGAAGTTAAAGCAGAAATTGGGGTCAGAAGTCAGTGTTTCAACAAAAGATTTTGCTTCTTGCTATAATGTGATAAACAAAATAGCAGATACAAATATTTTTCCGATAGCATTTCCTAGGAATTGTTTTCAGTTAGAAATTGCTTATGATGATAACGAAAAACCCTGGGAGTATTGTAAAATGCTCTTTGAAAACAATATTATGGCTGTACCTTATAAAGGTTACTTATATGCATGGGGAGAGAAAGAACAAATTCAAAATATTTGCGGGAATAAGGTGAAAAGCGAAATAGTTGTGACTCCATTTACTAGAGAAGCACTTATTTTGAGAAGTCAGTTTAAAGAACTTTTATTAAAAACTCTAACTGCATTGCTAGGGAAAACACATTCACTCATGTATTATAAGAACAAAATATGGGATATAAAAAAGAATATAACGGTACAGATTGGAGATAGGAAAATAATAATTTATAAAGGGATTAGCTTATCTTTGCTGTTTGACAATAAATACAGTTATATTACCTTAGTGCCTGCATTTATGTTAGAAAAAGATATAGATTCGACACATGATGAAAAAAAGCAACTGGCAGATGCTTTTAGTTTAAATATTAATGCGGGGAGACCTAATTATAATATCCATACTTACATTAAGTGTTGGGCAGATAAATTATTTGGGGCATTAGGTATAGAGTTTTCATGCCCATTAAATAGTAGAACTGGATTTGTTTTCAAAATAAGAAGAAATACAGCTATTGTAGGGATTAATTATGGTGATAAAATACAAGTTAAGTTGCCACCTGCAATTTCAAAGAAAAGGATTATATTTAATGGCATTGAATGCCATGACCCAGAATTAATGTTTTTTAATTCTCAGCGAAATCAAATGGTGACGGACTTTCATCCAATGCGTGGTTTGATAAATAATTCTCCATTTGATTATTTGTTAAATGATAAAGTGCTAAAGCCATTTGTTTCATTGGGAGTTGTATGTCCTAATGGTTATGAGAACCAATTTTACAGCTTTTTAAATCAATTAAATTGTAAGCAAAGTGTAAAGTATAACATTGATTTTGTTATTCCGTTTCCAGGATTTTCTCAAGCGTTTAAGACAGGGATAAACATTCCTACTCCTGCCGAAAATAAATGGATGAGTTTCCAGTTAAAAAATTCTATGAATACTAAACGGGATTCTATAGACTTAGGAAATATCTTGACGCAGAAATTAGACCAGTTGAATGCATCTGGGGTAGATGTGGCACTTATATATATTCCTAAAGAATATGAAGTTTTTACTGGATATTCTGAAGTTGATGAGAAATATGACCTTCATGATTTTGTAAAAGCATATGCAGCTCAGAGAAATATAGCTACTCAATTTATACGAGAGAAAACTATTGAGAGTGATATGTATTGTCAAATTATGTGGGCTGTTTCATTGGCAATATATGTGAAATCTGGTCGAGTTCCTTGGACTATTTCAGGTGTACAAAAGGATACAGCGTTTGCAGGAATTGGATATAGTGTAAATGATGGTATAGATGGAGAAAGTATTGTTGTTGGATGTAGCCATGTATACTCATCTGATGGACAAGGAATGAAATACAAGCTTTCAAAAATTGATGAGGTAACATTTGACCGAAAAAAGAATCCATTTCTTTCTGAGAATGAAGCATTTAGGCTTGGATTAAATATTAAAGAGCTGTTTTATAAATCCTTTACAGAATTACCCAAAAGAGTTGTTATTCATAAAAGGACACCATTTAAAAGCGAAGAAGTAAAAGGAATTACTGAAAGTCTTATCAGCTCTGGAATACAGGATGTTGAGCTTTTAGAAATAACATATGCAGATGAAGTAAGATGTTTTGAATTTAATAAATATGTGACGGAGATTGATGGCTTTCCTGTTAGGAGAGGTTTATGTTTTCCGTTAAATAAAAATACAATGTATTTATTTACACATGGCATCGCTCCATCAATTAGAAATCCTCATTATAGGTATATACAAGGTGGAAAAACGATTCCTTTACCTCTTAAGATTGTGAAGCATTATGGAAATGGAACATTGGCACAGATTGCAACAGAAATTTTAGGGTTATCAAAAATGAACTGGAATAGTTTTGGATTGTACTCTAAGTTGCCTTGTACTATTGAATCTTCGAATGAAATAGCACGAATTGGTTGGTTATTATCACAGTATGAGGGAGCGATATATGATTACAGATATTTTATGTAGGTGACAGCAGTATTGTGTTGGGAAATAAACATATTTCTTGAATGATATAATGAGAAAAATATATTATAAAAAGGACGGATGGATTTGGATAAAATAGAATATAACTTTATTGATAATGAATCCGAGATAAGAGAAAAAATTAGTACATTGGATAAACTCGCTAATTTGTACCTTATGAAAATTCATGATTTATATGTTGAAGATTTATTTTTTATGTCGGCGATTGACAAATCTATTAAATTAATTAATAGTTTTTTATTTGCATTTGAGGAAAAGAATGTAACAGTATTAGCCACATTAACAAGAGTTCAAATGGATTGCGTTTTGCGAACTTATGCGTCTACTTTGGTTAAAGATAGTGGAGATTTTTGCAGGTCAGTATTATATGATAACATTCCAATTAATAGAATAAAGGATAAATACAATAAAAATTTGACAGATAAATATTTATGCGAATCATTGGGAAAGTATTTGAATCAACCGATTTATGATTCATACAAAAAGATTTCTGGATTTGTCCATCTTTCTTCTAGTAGCTTTTATAATATCACGAAAGCACAAAAAGAATATGATTTTTCAATGTTTATTAGTAGAAAGAATAGAATAGAAGATGAAATGATTTATAAAAAACATTCAATTGAGTTGGCAAATCAATTTTACTATTTTGGTTTGATTTTAGTAGAAATTCTTTTTGATTCGTGGTTAGAACAAAAAGAAAAATGGAAAAAATAGCATAGATAAATTTTTTAGACTAAAATATGATATTTATTGGATATTCTTATTACATAGCCGAGAGGTTTTCATTTACGAAAATCCCTCGGCTTATTTTATTTTCAAGGAGGTGTGTGATTGGATTACCAA